>JAPLPC010000510.1 GCA_026400425.1 Hyphomicrobiales bacterium
ATCCCGCATGGCAAGCTGCCGAAGCTGGAACGATTGTTCGGCTTGTTTGCGCGCCTCGAGCGGCCGATCGATTTCGAAGCGATGGACGGTCAGCCCGTCGATCTCGTTTTCCTGCTGCTGGCGCCGGAAGGTGCGGGCGCAGATCATCTCAAGGCCCTGGCGCGTATCGCGCGTTTGCTGCGCGATCAGGACGTTGCCAAGAAGCTCCGCGCATCGCGCGATGCCCATGCGATCTATTCGGTGCTCGCATTGCCGCCGGCGACTGCGGCGTAACACTCCAATCAAAACGCGATTTACTACGGGCTACGCGGCTGTGCGCGTAACCCGTAAAATGGCTCGCGTCGCGTCAGTGGACGCTCACCGCCTGCAGCTCCTGGCTCCATGCATTCGCAACCGCGGTCTCGCGGCTATCGGTCAGCATGATCGGCGTGCCATCGGCGGCGTGCAGTGCGAACAACTGCAATCCCGGCGCAATCTCAGGCGCCTGCGGGAACAGGCCCGGGACGTCCTCGGAGCGCACCGGCCTCACATAGGCGATCAACCCTTCGCCCAGATGCGCCAGCGCCTCGATGGTAATGGCAGGATTCTTAACCGTAGCAATTTCAACTTCAGTCATCGTCTCGACTCCTCACAAAGATCCAAGCGGTCGAGTCCGCTACTAGTTCCGTCTGTTGCTTGGCCTTATCGAAAACCGGACACACCCGCGTTTCCGCAGCCAGCAATTATTCGTGCTCATTGATGGCGATTGTCTTAATCACCCGCTCCGGCTCCGGCCTTGCGAGATCGATCGACAACAATCCGTTCTTCAGATCCGCTCCCAATACCAGCATCCCCTCCGCCAGCACGAAAGTGCGCTGGAAGTGGCGTGCGGCGATACCGCGATGGATGTAGTGCCGGGACTTGTCGTCCTGCTGGCGCCCGCGGATGACGAGCTGGTTTTCCTCGGTGGTCACATCGAGCTGATCGCGGGTGAAGCCGGCGACCGCCAGCGTGATCCGCAGCTTTTCGGGCTGACCGTTTTCACGGTCGCACCGCTCGATATTGTAGGGAGGGTAGCCGTCGGCACCTTTGACGACGCGGTCGAGCGCACGCTCGATCTCGTCGAAACCCAACAGGAACGGACTGGATAACGTAGGAACACGAGACATCGGTACAAAGCCCTCTCGAAGCGACTTTGAGGGGCCCTTGCGGCACCCCTGGCCGATCAGCACTGTGCCAACCGGTCTGCCAAAGATATGGGGATCGGCGTATCCGGTTCAAGCACCCGGCGATTGCGCGGTAAACAGTGTCAACAGACTGGAAAGAATCAGCTTTCGATCCGGGTCCGACCGTCCGCCGAGAACAGATGCAATTTGTCGCGGGGCGCCACCGCACGGATCTGGGTGCCGATGGTGGGCGCCTCTAGGCCGGGAATGCGCACGATCATCTCGCCTTCCGGGAGTTCGCCTGGTGTGCTGCTGACAGTGGCCTCACGGCCCGTGCGCGAGCCGTACAGATAGGTCTCGGCGCCGACGCGTTCGATGGTCTCCACGGTCAGATCCAGCGCAATCCCGCCCTCCGGCGCGGCATCAGCGAGAACGAGGTCTTCCGGGCGGACGCCGAGAATGCCGGCGCCGGTGCCCGCGGCAATGGCGCTGAGGGCGTCATCCCGCAATCGAATGAGGTTCATCGGAGGTGCGCCGATGAAGGAGGCGACGAAGGTGGTACGCGGTTTGCCGTAAATGTCGAGCGGGCTGCCGATCTGCTCCACCACGCCGCCATTCATGACCACCAGGATGTCGGCCAGCGTCATCGCTTCCAGCTGATCATGCGTGACATAGATCGAGGTCGTCTTGAGCCGGCGCTGCAGCTTGCGGATTTCGACGCGCATGGCGACGCGCAGTTTGGCATCGAGATTGGACAGCGGCTCATCGAACAGAAATACTTTCGGCTGCCGCACGATGGCGCGGCCCATGGCGACGCGCTGGCGTTGGCCACCGGAGAGCTGCCGCGGCTTGCGATCCAGCATGGTGGCGAGTTCCAGCGTCTTCGCGGCTTCGCGCACGCGGCTGTCGATCTCGTCTTTTGGCATGCCGCGATTGCGGAGACCGTAAGCCATATTGTTGTAAACGGTCATGTGCGGGTAGAGCGCGTAGTTCTGGAACACCATCGCGATATCGCGATCGGCCGGCTCGACGTGGTTGACGACACGGCCGCCGATATCGACTTCACCCGATGTCACCGTCTCCAGCCCGGCCACCATGCGCAGCAGCGTGGATTTGCCGCAGCCGGAGGGACCGACCAGCACGCAGAACTGGCCGTCTGGAATGTCGAAGCCGATGCCCTTGATGGCGTCAAAGCCGCCGGGATAGGTCTTTCTGATATCGCGCAGGGTGACGCTGGCCATCTTTTACTTCTCCGTCTCGACCAGGCCGCGCACGAACAGTCGCTGCATGAAAATCACCACCGCCACCGGCGGCAGCATCGCAAGAATTGCGGTGGCCATCGCCAGCTGCCATTCCGCGAGTTCGTCCGTCGTGGTCAGCATCTTCTTGATGCCGGTGACGATGGTCTGCATCGAATCCTGCGTGGTGATCAGCAGCGGCCACAAATACTGATTCCAGCCGTAAATGAACTGGATCACGAACAGCGCCGCCATGGTCGTCACCGAGAGCGGCAGCAGCGTATCCTTGAAAAACCGATACGGCCCGGCACCATCGATGCGCGAAGCTTCCAGCAACTCGTCGGGGATGGTCATGAAGAACTGCCGGAACAGCAGCGTGCCGGTGGCCGATGCGATCAGCGGCAGGATCAGGCCGCCATAGGTGTCGAGCATCTTGAGGTCGGCAATCACTTTGTAGGTCGGATAGATGCGTACCTCGACCGGCAGCATCAGCGTGATGAAGATGATCCAGAACGCCGTCTTGCGAAACGGAAAGCGGAAATACACCACTGCATAGGCCGACAGGATCGAGATGAAGATCTTTCCGAGCGCGATGCCCATCGCCATGATGAAGGAGTTGATCAGCATGTGCCCGACAGGCTCGCGGCTGGCGCGCGATCCGCCGACGAAGATGGCGCGGTAGTAGTTCTCCAGCGCATGCCCGCCCGGCAGCATCGGCATGTTGCCGTTGACCACGGTGGCCGCGTCATGGGTCGAGGCGATCAGCGCGACATAGACGGGAAATACGACCAGCAGCACGCCGAGCGTCAGGACCAGATAGGCGACGATGTCGTTCCAGCGGCGGTGCTCGACCATCAGTATTGCACCTTGCGTTCGACATAACGGAACTGGATTGCGGTCAGCGCGATGACGATCACCATCAGCACGACGGATTGCGCCGCGGAGCCACCGAGATCGCCACCGAGCCGGCCGTCGGCATAGACCTTGTAGACCATGGTCGTGGTCGATCCCGCCGGCCCGCCGCCGGTCACCGCATCGATGATGCCGAACGTGTCGAAGAAGACGTAGACGACATTCACTACCAGCAGGAAAAAGGTGGTCGGCGATAGCAGCGGAAACGTGATGGTCCAGAACCGGCGCAGCGGCCCGGCGCCGTCGATGGCACCGGCTTCGAGCACGCTGCGCGGAATCGATTGCAGGCCGGCGAGGAAGAACAGGAAATTATAGGCGATCTGTTTCCACACCGCGGCCATCACGATCAGCGCCATGGCGTGATTGCCGTTCAGCAGCGGGTTCCAGTTCATGCCCATCACGCGCATCGGGCGCGCCAGCGTGCCCAGCGTTGGATGGAACATGAACAGCCACAGCACGCCGGCGACTGCCGGCGCCACCGCATAGGGCCAAATCATCATCACCTTGAAGACCGGCGCGGCTTTGATGTTCTTATCGGCCTGGGTCGCGAACAACAGCGCGATGGATAGCGACAGCGCAGCCACCAGCGACGAGAACACCAGCGTGGTGAGCATCGACTTGTAGTATTCGGGCTGCGCAAACAGCGCCTGGTAATTCTCCAGCCCGACGAATTCGGAGTTCAACCCGAACGCGTCTTCCCGCAAAAAGGATTGCCAGACGGCCTGGCTGGCCGGCCAGTAGAAGAACACCAGCGTGATGACGAGTTGCGGCACCAGTAGCGCATAGGGCAGCGCCTTGTTGCCGAAGATCGCGGATTTTTCCATGTGGTGTGTGGTGCCCCCGGCGTGCCGCCCAATTCTCTCATGTCATCACCCGCGAAAGCGGTGATCCAGTAGACGCCGACATTTCTGAGACACACGGGCTCAGCGTCGACTGGATCGCCCGGTCAAGCCGGGCGACGACAAGAGTGTCTTACCGCACCGTCTTCTCAAACGTCCGCAGCATCGCATTGCCGCGTGTGACCGCCGCATCCAGCGCCTGCTGCGCGGTCTTCTGGCCGCCCAGTGCTGCCTCGATCTCTTCCGACCAGATGTCGCGCAGCTGCACCATGTTGCCGAAGCGAAGCCCGCGCGAATTATCCGTCGGCTGCTTGTTGGTGAGCTCTTTCAGCGGTGTCTCCAAGGTCGGGTTCTTCTCGTAGAAGCCCGATGCCCTGGTCTTCTCATAGGCCGCCTTGGTGATCGGCAGATAGCCGGATTCCTGATGCAGTTTCGCCTGACGATCGGTGTCGGAGAGAAATGCGAAGAATTTCGCGACGCCCTTGTATTCGTCCGGCTTCTTGCCGCCCATCACCCACAGCGAGGCGCCGCCGATGATCGAATTCTGCGGCGCGCCCTGGGCTTCCGGATAATACGGCAACGGTGCCGACGTGAAGGCGAATTTCGCCGTGCTCTTGGCGGTGGCGTAATAGCCCGACGAGGTCAGGAACAGCGGGCATTCGCCCGAGCCGAACCGCGCCTCGCTGGCATTGGCACGGCCGGAATAATCATAGGTCTTGTCTTTCACCAGTTCGGTGAGCGTCTGCAGATGCTTCACATGCAGCGGTGTGTTGAATTGCAGAACGGTGTCGAATCCGTCGAGTCCGTTCGCCTTGCTGCCGATCGGGACATTGTGCCAGGCGGAGAACTGCTCGATATGGGCCCAGGTGGCCCAGGCATTGGAGAAGCCGCAGGTCGCATAGCCGGCGCCCTTGAGCTTCTTGGCGGCGTCGAACACGTCAGGCCAGGTCTTCGGGATCTCCGCGATACTGGCTTTTTTCAGCGCATCGAGATTGACCCACATCACCATCGACGACGAGTTGAACGGGAACGACAGCATCTCGCCCTTCGAGGTCGAGTAATAACCGGTGATCGCCGGCAGATAGGCGTTCGGATCGAACGGTTCGTTCGCATCCTTCATCAATTGATGCACCGGCTTCACGGCGCCCTTGGCGCTCATCATCGTCGCGGTGCCGACTTCGAACACCTGCAGGATATGCGGCGCGGTGCCGGCGCGGAATGCGGCGATGCCGGCATTCATCGTGTCGGGATAGGCGCCCTTGAAGGTCGGGACTACCTTGTAGTCGCCCTGCGACGCATTGAAGTCGGCAGCAAGCTTGTTAACGATGTCGTTATTGCCGCCTGACATCGCGTGCCACCACTGAATTTCGGTCACGGCATGTGCGGGCGCAGCAAATGCCAGCGCGGATGCAATCAAAGTGGCAAGCGCGAAATGGGGGCGATTCATTCAGTTTCTCCCGGGGGCCGTTATTGTCTGGTTGCAGCAGAGCTGCGCCGGATGACGTGCATGCGACATTTTGACGGGATCGATGCTAGGCGGGAAATAGCGGCGTTGGGAAGCCGCAAAAAGTCGAAGATATGCGGGAGCCGCGGATCTCTACGGCACGTGAACTACGACAACTCAGTTGTCGTCGCCCGGCTTGACCGGGCGATCCAGTCAACGCCGACCGCAGTGCTCATAGCGCTGCGACAGCATTGACTGGATCCCCGCTTTCGCGGGGATGACAGCCCGAGTGGGTCGTATCCGCCTCTACCGCTTGCGTTCGGCGCCGCTCACCGTGCCCTTGGCGACGAGGTCCTTGATCTCGTCGGCCGAGTAGCCGAACTGGGTGAGGATCTCGTCGAAGTGCTCGTTGAACTTCGGCGGCACGCGGCGCAGGCTTGCTTTGGTGCGATCGAAACGAACCGGCGAGGCGACGCCTTTGTACCAGTCCTTCTCGAGGATATCGCCGCGATGCTTGGTGTGTGCATTGGCGAGTGCCTTGTCGATCGACTGCACCGGACCGGCGGGTAGGCCCGCACCCAGCAGGCGTTCGCAGAGCGGCGCCGAATCGTGTTGCGCCAGGATCGCTTCCAGCTCCGCCTTCAACGCATCGCGATTGACAACACGGTCGCGATTGCGCGCAAAGCGCTCGTCGGTGCCGAGATCCGGTTTGCCGAGTTCGCGGCACAGCTTGCGGAACGTGCCGTCATTGCCGACGCCCATGAAGATGTTGCCGTCGCGCGCCTTGAACACGGCATAGGGCACCAGATTCGGATGTTCGTTGCCGGTGAGGGCCGGTGGTTTGCCGCCGTTGTAGAAATAGTTCGACGTATGCGGATGCATGATGGCGAGACCGGTCTCGTACAGCGTCGCTTCCACGAACTGTCCGAGCCCCGATTTGGCCCGCTCCTGCAGCGCCATCAGGATGCCGACGCAGGCATAGAGGCCGGTGCACATGTCCACCAGCGCGACACCGATGCGGGTCGGGCCGCTGTCCTGCGAGCCGGTGGAGGCCATCAGCCCGACCATCGACTGGATGATGGCGTCGTAACCGGGATGGCCGCCATGCGGGCCGTCGGCGCCGAAGCCGGAGATCCGGCAATGGATCAGCTGCGGACATTTCTCGCGCAGGAAATCATTGCCGATGCCCCATTTGTCGAGCGTGCCGGGCTTGAAGTTCTCGATCATCACATCGGCATCTTCGAGCATCCGCATCAGGACGGCGCGGCCGCCTTCGGAGGCGAGGTCGAGGCCGATCGAACGCTTGTTGCGGTTGGCACCGACGAAATAGGCGGCGTCCTCGTCGTGGAACGGAGGGCCCCAGTCGCGGGTCTCGTCGCCGGCGGGCGGCTCGACCTTGACGATGTCAGCGCCGTGGTCGCCGAGAATCTGGGTGCAATAGGGGCCACCGAGCACGCGCGACAAATCGATCACGCGCAGGCCGGCAATGGCGCCGGGAGCTATGGGTAAGCTCATTCAATCAGCCTTCTCTCAAGTGTCGTTGTTCTTATGCCGGAGAGCATCGCGAAGGCTGTCAGAGCTAGCGGGGATCGGTCCATGCGGCAATGGTGTTTTCGGGGCGCCGTCATGATCGCTGGGCGAACGAAAAAAAGCCCGGCCGATGGCCGAGCGTTTCTCCGTCCTTATCCTGAGGAGCCGCGCAGCGGCGTCTCGAAGGAGGGCCCCCAGACTCCGGAGCCTGGCCAGCTCATGGTTCGAGACGGCGCTTCGCGCCTCCTCACCAAGAGGGCCGAAGTTTATCGCCTCACACGATCACCGACCGCACGTCGATATTCCCGCGCGTGGCATTTGAATACGGGCAGACCTGATGTGCCTTCTCGACCAACGCCTCTGCATCGGCGCGGGCCAGACCGGGCAATGAAATCGCCAATTCGACATCGAGGCCGAAGCCGCCTTCGGAGCGCGGGCCGATGCCCACGGTGGCTGTGACCGACACATCGTTCGGCACCTTGGGGCCGCCCTGCGAACCCACGAACTTCATGGCGCCGATGAAGCAGGCCGAATAGCCCGCCGCAAACAACTGCTCGGGATTATTGCCGTCGCCGCCGGCGCCGCCGAGTTCCTTCGGGGTGACGAGCTTGACGTCGAGGGCGCCGTCGGTGGTGGCGGAGCGGCCGTCGCGGCCGCCGGTAGCCTTGGCGCTGGTCTTGTAGAGGACATTCACGGACATGGTGGTCTCCTTCGGGCTGCGGCGCGGATGCCGCGTTGAATACAGGTATATAATTGTGTACAATCCGATTTTGTGCAATACAAATTGACGGATGCGCGATTAAATCGTCGTCAATAGATTGTGAGCAGGCTGATTGTCAGCAGGCAGATTATGAGCAGGCGCTGCCACGGTCGCGCGTGACCAGATGGAGTCAGGAGATGACCATGGCGAAGAAAACCACCCCAGCGGGGCTTCTGCAGCTCGATAACCAAATCTGCTTTGCCGTCTATTCCGCAGGCCATGCCTTCAACCGCGCCTACAAGCCGCTGCTGGACAAGCTCGGGCTCACTTATCCGCAATATCTGGCGATGCTGGTACTGTGGGAGCGCGACAAGGTGTCGGTGAAGGAGATCGGCGACAAGTTGTTTCTCGATTCGGGCACGCTGACGCCGCTGTTGAAGCGGCTGGAAGCGTCCGGCCTGGTGAAGCGCACCCGCAGTGTCGATGATGAGCGGCAGGTGATCGTGTCGCTGACGGCACAAGGCCAGGCGTTGCGCGACAAGGCGAAGTCCGTGCCGCAGCGGATTCTCGCTGCATCGGACTGCACGACGGAAGAACTGGTGGCGATGAAAGACGAGATCGTCGCGCTCAGGGATCGGCTGAACCGGGCGCTGGGGGAGTAGGCGGCTAGAGGCGTTTCTTCGCGAAGGCGCGGCCTGAATGCGATTTGAGATATTTCTCAAACGCGAGTGCGCGGTGTTTGTCCGGAAAAGCGCAGTACCACACGAGCGTCCAAGGCAAGAACTTCGAGGTGTGTGAAGACCTGCCGGCATTGTGCTCGGCGATCCGTCTTCTCAGATCGGCGGTAACGCCGGTGTATTCCTGCTCGGGACGATAAACGCTCCGGATGATGTAGACGTACCACATGGGAGGCATCGCCTGGGATCGTCAAAGTGAGCGGAATGTAAACTTGACGCGTCGTTGCCGTTAGGGCTTTGGCGGAGACCGCGCTTGGCTGTGAGGCTATGCGCGGCTACGCATGCGAAAGTGCGCATGGTTTAGTCCCGGAACGATAGCATTTTTGACTTGCAAGGGAGAGCAGAGGCGGCCGTTCACCCTCGTCGCGTGACACTAGGTGTGCCGATACACCGACTTAGCGAGCAATTCAGTTTTTGAACCGAGGGAGCTTCTATTCCAGTCCGTCTTCGCCCTGCGGGCTTCGCCGGACACCACGCTTCGCCAAGTGGCTTACCGTGGCTGCGCCACGCGAAGCCACTTGGCGAAGCGTGGTGGAGCCAGGCGGGATCGAACCGCCGACCTCTTGCATG
>JAPLPC010000660.1:0-6448 GCA_026400425.1 Hyphomicrobiales bacterium
CCTCTAGGCGGTCTTTTTAACGCAGTGGCGACGCTCAGATCGCACGGACACCTGCCAAGCGTGCAGCAGAACTCCATCGGGCTTCTGGACCGCGGCCTCCAGGCCATACGCGACACCGTACGCACGACGCTTTCGGCCTATCGAAACGACCACGATGCACGTGCGTTCGAGCCGCGCGATCTGCAGGATCTCGCTCTTCTTTCGGCGCCGGAGGCAGGACGCAAGGGTGTCGGCGTGCGGATCGTCGACGCCATTGCACCGGCGCCCACGGTACGTCTACCGAGCACGCCCATCCGGCAGGTCATCCTCAATCTCTTGCTCAACGCCATTGCAGCCACTCCTCCCGGCGGCAGCGTTTCCCTCGAAGCGACGGTCGAAGGCGATATTTTGCACCTTGTCGTCCGCGACGGGGGCGCCGGCATGCCTGCCTGGGCGATCGCCGCCCTCACGGAGAGCGCGCCTCTTCCGCCGGCGGACCGCAGCGGCCTCGGCTTGTGGGCCGCCAGCCGCTTCGTCGCGGACATGGATGGTACCATCTCGGTCCTGACGCCGGCCGGCGGCGGAACGATCATCGACGTCAAGATCCCAAGCAGTCGCCATAGGGAGTTCGCCGATGTCGCATGAAGAAAGATGCGTCGCCCTTGTTGAGGACGATCCGATCATGGGCGAGAGCCTCGTCCAGCGACTGGCTTTGGACGGCATCGCCGTACGATGGTGGCGGAATGGCCGAGACGCGTTGACTGCCATGGAGACGTGTCGGTTCAGAGCGGTCGTCTGCGACATCAAGCTTCCGGACATGAGCGGAGAAGACCTTTTCGACGAAACGTCCAGATCGGCGACGCCCCCGCCCTTTCTGTTCATCACCGGTCACGGTGACATCGATCAGGCGGTCAGGTTGATGCGCGCCGGCGCGGCTGATTACGTGACCAAGCCCTTCGACATCGAGACGCTGCTGACGCGGTTGGAAGCCATCGGACCGGTCGAAGATCTCGAAGGCGGCGTGCTCGGTCGTTCGGCCGCGGCGCGACGTCTGGAACGTCTACTTCTCAAGCTCGCGACGTTGAACACCACGGTTCTGCTTTCGGGCGAGACGGGAAGCGGCAAGGAGGTTGCGGCCCGTTTCCTTCATGCCTCATCCCCGCGAAGCGGGGAGCCTTTCATGGCCGTCAATTGCGCGGCGATACCGTCGCACCTCCTCGAAAGCGAATTGTTCGGCCACGAAAAGGGCGCCTTCACCGGCGCGACGCAACGGCATCTCGGCTACGCGGAGCGAGCTGGCGCGGGAGTGCTGTTCCTGGACGAAATCGGGGAGCTGCATCCGGATCTGCAGGCTAAACTGCTGCGTCTCGTTCAGGACCGCTCCTTTCACAGGGTCGGCGGCGAACGCCCCATCGCCTTCAACGGCCGGCTTCTGACGGCGTCCAATGCCGATCTGGCGGCGATGGTCGGGGCGGGCCGTTTCAGGGAGGATCTGTTCTACCGTATCAACGTCGTGAGCATCGAGGTGCCAGCGCTGCGCGATCGTCCGGAGGATATTCCGCACTTGATGGAGCGCTTCTCCACCGAACTGGCCGGCGAAATGGGCCGTAGTCTGCGGGGGATCGATGCCGCAGCGAAGGAGGCGGCGCTCGCTTACGGATGGCCCGGCAACATCAGGGAGCTTCGCAATCGGGTCGAGCGTGCTATCGCTCTAGGCGAAGGACCATGGATCTCGTCGTCCGACCTTTTTCCGGAACGCCACGAACCGGAGCCGGCTGGCAGTACGTTTTTGCAATCGCTCGAGGACGTCCGCCATGATGCGGAGCGGCGGCACATCGCCCGAATTCTCGCATCGACGGGCGGCGAAACCGGCGCGGCATCGAAGCTGCTTGGGATCGGGCGGACGACTCTATGGGATAAGATGAAGCGGCTGGGCCTGACACCAGAGTGACGCAGGGTCGTGGTGTCCGGGTTAGATTACCTCGGCGAACTTCGTCGCTTCGGTGGCGCCTTCCATCCGCCCGATGGCTGCGAAATCGCGCTTGAGCTTCGCCAGGTCGGAGGTCTCCACCGGCAGATTGACGAACGCGGTCAGTCTGGCGGCCAGACGGCGGTAGGCCGCCAGGAACGCGGCGCGCTGCACGTCTTTGGTCCCTTTGACCTCGGCTGGATCCGGAATGCCCCAATGGGCTTGGAGCGGATGTCCCGACCATGAGGGGCATTCCTCGCCGGCGGCGGCGTCGCAGACCGTCACCACGAAGTCCATCGCCTTGCTGCGTTTGCCGGCGAATTGGGTCCAGGATTTCGGTCGGAGGTCCGCGGTATCGTAGCCAAGGTCGCTAAGCAGCTCCACAGCGAGTGGATGCGGGCGGGTCTGCGGACTGCTCCCGGCGGAGTGCGCCCGGAACCGCCCCGCTCCTTCCCGGTTCAGGATCGCCTCGGCCATGATCGACCTGGCCGAATTGCCCGAGCAGAGTATCAGGACGTCATAGCCCTTCGATTCGTCGGTCGGCCGCCGCCGCGGAAAGTCATCACCCCGGTCAGGACGCATCTCGCCGAGCATTATCTCGAATAGGCTGCCGACCTTTCCGGACTTCGCGGCGTAGATGATGGACCGGCCCTCGCGTCGGCTTGTCAGCAGGCCCGCCCTCTCGAGCTGCGAAAGATGCGTCGACATGGTGTTGTGCGGCACCGCCAGAAGGCGGGCGACGTCTCCGGCCGGCAGCCCGTACGGAAGGTAGCGCGCGAGAAGCCGGAAAGCCTCCAGTCTCGTCGGCTGCGCCAGGCTTGCGAATATCTCCACGCCCTCCTCGAGTGAGAACGGCTCCGATCTGGTGCTGGTTGGAATCTCGGCGGCAGGCATTCGTCGATGATAACCGACACGTCGGATACCGCAACGCCGCATTCCGCATATCGGTCGGAAATCCGATTACTTCGCAATGCACGCGTCCGGATTTCAGAACATTTCGGCGACCATCGCGACGAAAGCCCCACGTTTTTCCGGGCTTTTTCGTTCGCAGGCGGTTGGCGCGATGTCTGCAATGGTTTTCCCCGTCCGATGGGACGAACTAAAAAACGACGCTCGGGGAGATGACGAATGAAGAAGTGCGACAGCCTGGTCGACATGCGACGTAGGCAATTTCTCGGAGGCGCCGGCGCGATGACGGCGGCCGCGGCCACCTTGGCGGTGCTGCCCAAGGAGGCCAAGGCCGAACCGAAATCAGGTTTGGTCAAGTATCCCTCTAACAGGCTCGCTTGAAGGTCAACGAGCCGATGTCGGTCGCTTACCCGGACGACGACGCGCCGGGCGTTCTCCTCAAGCTGGGTCAGCGTGTCGCTTCCGGAGCGGGACCGGACGGAGACATCGTCGGCTTTGCGTCTTCGTGCCCGCACAAGGGCTTTCCGCTGAACTACAACGCCGCCGACAAGAGCATGAACTGCCCGGGCCACTACTCGCGGTTCGACTGCGAGCGCGGGGGTCAGCAGATATGGGGACAGGCGACGCAGAACCTGCCGCAGTACGCGCTGAGAATAGATGCGAACGGCGACATCTTCGCCGAAGGCGTCGACGAACTTCTGTTCGGCCGCCTGTCGAACGTACTCTAGGGGAGCATGGGACATGACTTACAAGCGACAAATCGGCTCACTTCCGATCGTGCCGGCGGATGCCAAAGAACATAATGTGGTCTGCCACTACTGCATCGTCGGCTGCGGCTACAAGGCGTATTCCTGGAGCGCTCGCTACGAAGGCGGAACGGCGCCCGCGGACAACAAGTTCGGCGTCGACCTGTCGAAGCAGCAGGAGGCCGACACCGCGGCCTGGTATTCACCGTCCATGTACAACATCGTCAAGCAGAACGGACAGGACGTGCACATCGTGATCAAGCCCGATCACGACTGTGTCGTGAACTCCGGGCTTGGCTCCCCCCGCGGGGCGCGCATGGCGGAGATGAGCTATTCGCGCCAGCGGAACACCCAGCTACAGAGGCTCACCGATCCGCTCGTCTGGCGTTACGGACAGATGCAGCCCACCAGCTGGGACGACGCTTTGGATCTCGTCGCGCGCGTGACCGCCGCCGTCATCGCCGAACAGGGAGAGGACGGCCTTTTCGTATCGGCCTTCGATCATGGCGGCGCCGGCGGGGGATATGAGAACACGTGGGGCACCGGGAAGCTCTACTTCGGCGCCATGAAGGTCAAGAACATCCGCATACATAATCGACCGGCCTATAATTCCGAGGTCCACGGAACGCGTGATATGGGCGTTGGAGAACTCAACAATTGCTACGAAGACGCCGAGCTCGCCGACACGATCGTCGCGGTCGGCACCAACGCGCTCGAGACGCAGACCAACTACTTCCTCAATCATTGGATTCCAAACCTTCGCGGCACCTCGGTGGAAAAAAAGAAGGCTGAGTTCGGCAACGAATCCGTCGACCGCGGCCGGGTCGTCTTCGTCGACCCCCGCCGCACGGTAACGGTGAACGCCTGCGAGATCGAGGCCGGCAAGGACAACGTCCTGCATCTGCCCATCAACTCGGGCACCGATTTAATCCTTTTCAACGCGTGGCTGACCTATGCCGCCGACAAGGGCTGGATCGACAGGCCGTTCATTGCGGCTTCCACGAAGGACTTCGACAAGGCGGTCGCGGCGAACCGCACCTCGCTCGCCGAAGCGGCGAAGACGACCGGCCTATCCGAGGCGGACATCGTCAAGGCGATCACCTGGATCGCGGAGCCGAAGACCGACGGCGCCCGCCGCCGCACGATGTTCGCCTATGAGAAGGGACTGATCTGGGGCAACGACAATTATCGGACCAACCAGTCGCTTGTGAATTTGGCTCTGGCGACGGGCAACGTGGGTCGCCCCGGCGGCGGCTGCGTCCGGATGGGCGGGCACCAAGAGGGGTATTGCCGGCCGTCGGACGCACATGTCGGCAAGCCGGCGGCGTACGTGGATCAACTACTGATCAACGGCAAAGGCGGCGTCCACCACATCTGGGGCTGCGACCACTACAAGACCACGCTCAACGCGATGGAATTCAAGCGCGTCTACAAGAAGCGAACGGACATCGTGAAGGACGCGATGAATGCCGTTCCCTACGGAGACCGCGATGCCATGGTGAAGGCCGTCGTCGACGCCATCAAGAAAGGCGGATTGTTCGCCGTGAACGTGGATATCGTGCCGACGATGATCGGCGAAGCCTGCCACGTCGTGCTACCGGCGGCGACCTCGGGCGAGATGAATCTGACCTCGATGAACGGCGAACGCCGAATGCGGTTGACGGAACGCTACATGGATCCTCCGGGCCAGGCCATGCCCGACTGTCTCATCGCGGCTCGCATCGCCAATCATATGGAGCGGGTCTTCCGGCAGACGGGCAAGGCCGAGGTCGCCGACAAATTCAAGGGCTTCGACTGGAAAACCGAAGAAGACGCGTTCATGGACGGTTACGTGAAGAATGAGAAGGGCGGAGAGTTCGTCACATACGCCCGCCTTCGCGCCATGGGCACCAACGGGTTCCAGGAGCCGGCGACCGGCCTCGAAAGCACGGGCGCCGTCGCCGCCGGCACCTCGACGGGGAAGGAAGGCGAGATCCTGAAGGGGCCCGCTATCGAAGGCGCGCGCGGAAAGGAGCCTGTACAGAAGGTCGCCAATCCCGTTCCGGCTCCCTCCAACGATAGCCAGCGCATCATCGGCACGAAACGCCTTTACGCGGACGGAAAGTTCAACGGGAAAGACGGCAAGGCTACTTTCGCCACCACCCAGTGGCGCGGTCTTCAGGCGCCGGGTAAGCAAGCCGAAAAGGACAAGTTCCAGTTCCTGATCAACAATGGCCGGGCGAACCTCGTCTGGCAGAGCGCCTACCTCGACCGGGAGAACGAGTTCGTGCGGGACAGGTGGCCCTATCCCTTCATCGAACTCAATCCGGACGACATGAAGGATCTCAAGCTGAACGCCGGCGATCTCGTCGAAATATACAATGACAACGGATCGACGCAGGCGATGGCATATCCGACGCCTACCGCCAGGCGGAAACAGGCCTTCATGCTGTTCGGCTATCCGACTGGCGTGCAGGGAAACGTCGTGTCGAAAGGGGTCAACGAGCTCGTCATTCCGAACTACAAGCAGACCTGGGGCAACATCCGGAAGATTTCCGATGCGCCGGAGAGCGTCCGCGGTCTGACCTTCAAATCGAAGGAGTATTCGGCCTGAAGCGCCGACCTGGCATCGGTCGATCGCCATGGTCGCAACCGTGATGGAGACGATCGACTGCTTGGACGACCCAGGTGGCCTGCTCCATCCGGAGCAGGCTCTCGCGCGCATTCTCTCGGACATTCGCGAGATCGAAGGTCATCGCCTCCTTTCGGCGGGCGATGCAGTCGGCCTGATTGCCGCGGTGGACGTCGTTTCGGGCGTGGCGTTGCCGCGCTTCGACAACTCCGCGGTCGATGGCTTCGGCATTCA
>JAPLPC010000660.1:6550-8378 GCA_026400425.1 Hyphomicrobiales bacterium
CGGAGATTGCCCGCGGCATCTGTCGCAGGATCCTCACCGGCGCGATCGTTTCGCCGGACGTCTGCGCGATCGTCATGGAAGAGCATGTCCGTCGCAATGGTTCGAGCGTCGAGATCGTCAGACGTCCGGAACGCGGCGCGAACATCCGCCGAGCCGGGGAGGATGTCCCGCTCGGCGAGGTCGTCATACGCAGAGGAACGCTGCTCGATGCGCGGCATGCGGCCATGCTTGCAGCTGCAGGCACCGCAGACCTGTTGGTCAAACGCCCGCTTCGCGTCGCGGTCCTGTCGACGGGCGACGAGTTGACGGGTGCCGCGGCAGGCGCCGGCGAGGGCAAGATACCGGATACGAACCGCCCGCTTCTGCTGTCTCTACTGACCGGAAAGGCGGTGGAGGTGGTGGATCTCGGGATAGCGCGCGACGACCGTCGCGCATTGGCCGACAGGTTCATCGATGCGAGCGCTCGCCTCGACCTTCTCGTCTCCACCGGCGGCGTCTCCGGAAGCGAAGCCGACCATGTCTCGCCCGCGCTCCGATCCGCTGGCGGGCGCTGCGAGCCCATGAGGCTCGCTCTTCGGCCGGGAAAGCCGATCTCTTCAGGGCGTCTGGGAGCGATGACGGTTGTGGCTCTGCCGGGGAATCCCGTCGCGGCGCTGGTCGGCTACGTCCTCTTCGTCCGCGCCGTCGTCCGGAAGCTCCTGGGTCATAGGGGTCGGCCGGTCTCGTGGACGGCGCGCACCGCGCACGTTTTCGAGCACCGGGTTGGTCGCACCGAGTTCGTACCGGTAAGCGTGAGCGGCCACGACGACGTGGGTCTGCCCCTGCTCCGCAAACTCGGCGGTGGCGGCTCTGCTTGCCTCCAGCCGCTGGTCGAAGCCGATGGTTTCGCCCGGATATCGCCGGACGGCGGTGACGTTCCCGCGGGCGAAGTGGTCACTTTTTACCCGTTCTCCTCCATCCACCAGCTCTGAAAGTCCGCCATGCTCCGAACCATCATCGCCGCCGCGTTGTTTCCGTTCGCCGTCTCCGCCGCCTTCGCCCAGGATGCCGATGCCGGCAAACGCGTCTTCAACAAGTGCGTCGCCTGCCACGCAATCGGACCCGGCGCGGCGAACAAGGTCGGCCCTGAACTGAACGGGCTCATCGGCCGTAAGGCCGGCTCGGTCGTGGGTTACAACTATTCGGATGCGAACAAGAATTCCGGGATCGTGTGGACGGAGCAAGAGTTCGCTGCCTACATCCGCGACCCAAAGGCGGTGGTCAAGGGCACGAAGATGGCGTTTGCCGGCCTGAAGAACGACAAGGAGATCGCCGACCTGACGGCCTTTCTGAAGGCCTGCGCCGTCGGCGGGAAGACGCCGTGAGCTTACGGCGAAAAACTCGAAGTGCCTGCGGCAACAGCGCTGCCGCAGGCACTTTCGATGGCCGTACTCTTACGAACCGAAGTCTTCCTTCAGGTATCTGCCGATACGCTCGACGAGGGATGCCGGGAGGGTGACGTAGTCCAGCGCGGCGGCATCGGCCGCGCCGTTTTCGAGCGACCACTTGAAGAAGTCGATGGCGGTCCGCGACTTTACTGAATCCTTCGGTTTCTTCGGCATCAGGATGAACGAGGTCGCGGTGATTGGATAGGATTCCTCGCCGTCAGCATCGGTCATGATGCGGTAGAAATCGGTCGTGCTGCCCCAGTCGGCGCCGTCTGCAGCGGCCTGGAACGACTTGGCGTCCGGCTGCACGAAGCGGCCGGCGCGGTTCTGAACGAGGCCGTAGGTGAGTTTGTTGCGGATCGCATAGGCGTATTCGACGTAACTGATCGTGTTCTTGGACA
>JAPLPC010000508.1 GCA_026400425.1 Hyphomicrobiales bacterium
GCTGCCGGGCATCGGGCGTCTCGGGATGAACATCTAGGTGCGCGCGAAACCGCCGGCCTGCTCAGGCGTATTTGATCCGTGCTCAAACTCTCCTGGACATCGATGATTCCCATCGCGCTGCTCGCCGCATTGGGTGCGCTGGCTGTTTTCACGCAAATTGAAACACGTCGGCTGGAGCTGCGCTTTCCTCCGGTCGGTGCATTCTTCGACGTGCCGGGTGCTCGCCTCCACGTGGTCGATCTAGGTCCCCGGGATGCAGCCGGGCCGCCGATCGTGCTGGTGCATGGCGCCAGCTCCAATCTCGGCAGCATGCGGGTGCCGCTTGGCGACATGCTGGCCAGAAGCCATCGCGTCGTGCTGATCGATCGGCCCGGGCACGGCTGGAGCTCCCGCAGCGAGAATCTGTCGCCCGCATTACAGGCGAAGATGATCGACGACGTGCTCGCTCAACTGAATATCGACCGTGCAATCGTGGTCGTGCATTCGCTCGCCGGTGTGCTCGGCCTGCGGATGGCGCTGGACTATCCGCAGCGGGTCGCGGGGCTGGTGTCGCTGGCCGGCGTCGCCTATCCGTGGCCGGGCGGCGTCGGCATGTATAATGCCGTCGTCACGACGCCGGTGATCGGGCCGCTGCTGGCCCATACGATCACGCTGCCGTTGGGGCTGATGCTGGTAGAGCCTGGCACACGCAGCGTGTTCGCGCCCCAGCACATGCCGGAGAACTATCCGTCTGATACTGCAATCCCCCTGCTGCTGCGGCCGCATGAATTTTTAGCCAATGCCTGGGACCTGGTGACGCTGAAAGATGCCGTCACCGAACAGGCGCCTCGCTACCGCGAGATCAAGATTCCCGTCGTGGCAATGACGGGCGATGCGGATACGACCGTTTCGACCGAGATTCATTCGAGAAAGCTGATCGAAACGGTCCAGCAGGGCAAACTTATCGTGCTGCCGGGCGTTGGGCATATGGTGCAGAATGCAGCGCCTGAGCTTGTCATCCGCGAGATCGAGACGCTGATCAGAGCTGACACAAAAGGGAAGGCCGCTTCGCGTTAGTCTTCCCTCCGATCGACATCACAGCACAAATGAGGAGAACAGCATGAGCACGACATTCGGTTCGGCTAAATGGCAGGGCGGCATCAAGGACGGTAAGGGATCGATCTCGACCAAGAGCGGCGCGCTTGCGGATTATCCGTATGGTTTCGCCAGCCGTTTCGAGGGCAAGGCCGGCTCCAATCCTGAAGAATTAATCGGCGCGGCCCATGCGGCCTGCTTGCACCGGCCCTGCACTCGAATCGTGGCGTCCTGAAGGCCGATCACATGGACACCAAGGCCGATGTGACGCTGGAGAAGCAGGGCGAGGGTTTTGCGATCACCAAGGTGCATCTGACGCTGGCGGCGACCATCCCCAACGCAGACCAGGCGAAGTTCGATGAGTGCACGGCCAAGGCCAAGGCGGGATGTCCGGTGTCGAAGCTGCTGAACGCAGAGATCACGCTGGATGCCAAGCTGAACGGCTGACGGCGCGGTAGCGGTTGCTCCACTCGATACTCTTCCGCGACCGGTAGAGAATCGGGTGGAGCTGCAAAACGCTGACGCTGATGCCGGGCTCTAACTACACATCCGTGTCGTTCGGCCCGACATAGGCGATACGCAGCATGTTGGTTGCGCCTGGCGTGCCCAGCGGCACACCTGCAACCACGATGACGCGCTGGCCCGCTTTTACAAAGCCGTCGCGGAATGCGATGCGACCTGCGCGCTCAACCATGTCGTCCTGATCCTTGGCGTCTTCGGCCACGACGCAATGGACGCCCCAGGTGACCGACAGCTTGCGTCCGCCGGCGAGATTCGGTGTGATCGCGACGATGGGGGGCTTCGGGCGTTCGCGCGCGACCCGCATCGCGGTGGAGCCAGAACTGGTCCAGCAGATGATGGCAGACAATTCGAGCGTCTCGGCGATCTGCCGCGCGGCATCCGCGATGGCGTCACCGGCGGTCGCCTCGGGACCAGGCCGCTGCGCCGTGAGCACACTGCGGTAGGTCGGGTCGCGTTCGACCTCCTCGCCGATGCGATTCATGGTCGCGACGGCTTCTACCGGGAATTTGCCGGCGGCGGATTCGGCCGACAGCATCACCGCATCGGCGCCTTCATAAATCGCGGTCGCCACGTCCGATACCTCGGCGCGGGTCGGCACCGGGCTGCTGATCATGGATTCCAGCATCTGGGTCGCGACCACCACTGGCTTGCCAGCGCGGCGCGCCATCCGCGTCATGCGCTTCTGCAGGCTCGGCACGCGCTCCAGCGGCAGCTCGACGCCGAGATCGCCGCGCGCGACCATCAGTGCATCCGAGGCATCGAGGATCGAATCAAGGCGTTCGATGGCTTGCGGTTTCTCGATCTTCGACATGATGGCGGCACGGCCGCGCACCAGGCGCTTGGCTTCATGCACGTCCTCGGCGCGCTGCACGAAAGACAGTGCGACCCAGTCGATGCCGGTTTCCAGCGCGGCTTCGAGATCGCTGCGATCTTTCGGTGTCATCGCCGAAACCGGCAGGTCGGTGTCCGGCAGGCTGACACCCTTGCGGTCGGAGATGCGGCCGCCGACGACCACGCGCGTTACCGCGCGCTCGGACGAGGTTTCTTCCGCGATCAGCTTCAGCTTGCCGTCATCGATCAGCAAGGCGTGGCCGGGGCGGAGGGCTGCGAGAATTTCCGGATGCGGCAGGTGCACGCGAGTGGCATCGCCGGGTTCAGGATTCGAATCGAGCGTGAAGGCTTCGCCATTCTTGAGCTGCACGCCGCCTTCCGCAAAGGCGCCCACGCGAAGCTTGGGGCCCTGTAGATCGACGAGAATGCCGATCGGACGACCATAGCTGCTCTCGACATTGCGGATGGTCTTCACCAGTTCGCGCATCTTGTCGTGGGACGTGTGGCTCATATTGATGCGGAACACGTCGGCGCCAGCCTCGAACAGCTTGCGGATCATCGCGCTGTCGGAGGAGACGGGGCCGAGGGTGGCCAGGATCTTGATACGGCGTTGTCGTCTCATGGCTTGCTCGATCTATGGCTTGGGTCCGGACGACGACGCCGGAGGTGCAGTCGGCGCTCCGCCCGGCGTGTTGCCCGGATTGTTCGGCAATGCAGGGAAACCTGCGCCAGGGGCGCCCGGCGCTGGCCCGGAGGGGCCCGGAATGCCCGGCAGTTTGGGTGGTTGTTCGTTGGTTTCGGTCAGCTGCACCGTCCATGCGCGCTGCTCACCGGTATCGACTTCAAAAAAGCCGGTGCGGTCGAAACCGCGCGCAAGGCAGTTTTCGGTCCCCTTGATGGTAAATTCCTTGTCGCGCGAGCACATGAAGGCCTGACCCGACCATTCACCGCCGCGGTCGTAATCGATCGCATAGATGTAATAGTACCGGGCCACCAGGGTTCCGCGCAGCAGGGTTTCGCAGGCCCGAGACGACACGTTCCACCAGCCCTCGGTGGTCCAGCCATCGGCGTCCTTGTAACCCAGAGCGATGCCGACCCGGCTCGACGTGTTGTTGCAGAGCCGGAAATCCGCCGCCGCAGGCGTTACCCACAGCCCCGCGAGCAGCAGCGCCAGAGCTGGCAGCGACCTGACCCACGACGGGGCGGGGGATGCGTGGTGGGGAATCGCGATGATCATTCTTTGTCGATATATATCAGATCCTTGACGGTTTCGCGTGACCCGGCGAGAGAGTCAACGGCAGCAACCGACGCGGCGGGCTTGTGCAGTTTGCACTGCGTTATGGCGAAATCTGGCAAAGAACCCATCTTAGGGGCTTACCGGACCCTTTTAAGCGAGACGAGACATGGCGATCGACGACAAGACCCGAACCGAGCTCGAAGCTGCCGCGTTTCGCCGGCTCGTGGCCCATTTGCAGGGGCGAACCGACGTGCAGAACATCGACCTGATGAATCTCGCCGGCTTCTGCCGCAATTGTCTGTCGAACTGGCTGAAGGACGCCGCGGACGAGCGCGGCGTTGCCCTGAGCAAGGATGACAGCCGCGCGGCAG
>JAPLPC010000631.1:0-1198 GCA_026400425.1 Hyphomicrobiales bacterium
GACATGACCGCCTTTTTCCGCGAGGGCGCGCGACAGATCCGTGGTCTGCTCGGCTTCGACCGTGTGATGGTTTACCGGTTCGACCCTGAGGGCTCCGGCGAGGTCGTCGGGGAAGCTTGTCGATCCGGCATCGGCACGTTCAAGGGATTGCACTATCCAGCCACCGACATTCCGCAGCAGGCGCGCACGCTTTACAAGCGCAACCTGATCCGGATCATCACAGACGTCAATGCGACCCCCGTGCCGGTGCTACCTGAGTTCGATGAAGACGGTCGTCCGCTTGATCTCTCTCTGTCGGTCCTGCGCTCCGTGTCGCCGATCCATGTCGAGTATCTCAAAAACATGGGCGTCGGCGCGTCACTGTCGATCTCGATCGTCGTCGAGGGCGAGCTGTGGGGATTGTTCGCCTGCCATCACTATTCCGCGCGATGCCCGGCCTTCCAGAAGCGGTCTGTCGCCGAATTGTTCGCGCAGATGTTTTCCATGCGACTGGAAAGCCGCGAGCGCCGCGAGGCGATGGAATATGAGCGCCGCGCGCGCGACATTTCGGATCAGCTGCTCGGCGCTGTCGCGTCGGACGAGACGCTGCTCAAGGATCCGGACTGGCTTGCGGACATTCTGACGCATGCCATCCCCGCAGAAGGCGTCGCCGTCTGGATCAATGGCAATTACGCTTTTTCCGGCGTGACTCCTCCCACCGATGGCTTTCGCCGGATCGTGCGTGCCCTCAATGGCACCGCAGCCGGAAAAGTATTCGCGACCGATCACATCGCATCGCTGGTCGATGGCGCCGACAAATATTCGTCGGATGCCGCCGGCATGCTGGCCATTCCGATTTCCCGTTCGCCGCGCGATTACGTCGTGCTGTTTCGCTCCGAACTGATCCGCTCGGTACGCTGGGCGGGCGACCCGCACAAGCCGATCGAATACGGCCCCAACGGTGCGCGACTGACGCCGCGCGCGTCGTTCGCAGAATGGAAGGAGCTGGTCGAAGGCCGCGCCAAACCGTTTACGGCATCGGAGATCCGCGTCGCGGAGACGCTGCGCGCGACTCTGATCGAAGTTGTCTTGCGCCTCGCGGACGAAGCCGCAGCCGAACGTCATCAAGCCAGCGCGCGGCAAGAATTGCTGATCGCCGAACTGAACCATCGCGTGCGCAACATTCTCGGCGTCATTCGTGGCCTGATCCGGCAATCGC
>JAPLPC010000631.1:1204-6399 GCA_026400425.1 Hyphomicrobiales bacterium
CAATCGCAGCCGGACGAAGGCGCCGTCAAGCAATTCGTGAAAGTCGTCGACGGACGCATCCACGCGCTTGCGCGCGCGCACAACCAGATCACCGACGATCACTGGGGGCCGGCGCCGCTGCAGGCGCTCATCGATGCGGAATCGGCGGCCTTCGCCGATCGCCTCGATGCCATCATCGCCAATGGCCCACCGACGTTGCTCAATCCATCTGCCTATTCAAGTATGGCCCTGGTCATCCACGAACTCGTCACCAACTCGACGAAATATGGCGGCCTGTCCACGGAGGACGGCCGGGTGAACATCGATTGGCACCGCGAGAGCAATCGCGATCTGGTGCTGACCTGGCAGGAGTCGGACGGCCCCGTCGTAAAACCACCGACGCGGAAGGGGTTCGGCACCACCATCATCGAGCGCTCGGTCCCCTATGACCTCGGCGGCACCGCCGAGGCGCATTATGATGAAGATGGTTTCAGAGCCCGCTTCACGATTCCGGCCCGTCATGTGTCGGAACCGAAAAATCACGCTGGCCCTGCGATCAGACTGATGCGCCCGACGCATAGTCACGCACCGAAGCCGCCGCCGAGCCTGCTGGTTGGCAAAACCGCAATGCTCGTCGAGGACAGCCTGATCATCGCGCTGGATGCCGAAGACATCATCGGACGCCTCGGCGCCGCGCATGTGGCGACGTCGTCGACGGTCGAAGCGGCCCTCGACAACCTGGCGCAGATGACGCCGGCCATCGCCATTCTCGATATCAATCTCGGCGACCAAAACAGCTTCGGGATCGCCGATCGGCTACTCGAGTTGAACGTGCCGTTTCTGTTCGCCAGCGGCTATGGCGAGCAGGCGAAGCTGCCGCTGGATCACCGCTCCCGGATCGTCGTGCAGAAACCTTACACGATGGAAAATCTTGCACGTGGCATCGCCGAACTGTTGGGTATCGACAGCGAGATGTGACGATTGGCGGCAATCAGGGCACGGTGTGAATTCACGCTGGTGAATAGCGCGCGTAGACCTCCCATGCAGCCGGGCACATGGTTCGTGGCTTTACCGATACAGCGGAGGCGCTATATTTCGCGCACTGTAAAACACAAATCCCGGGAGGATCATCATGGGCTTGATGCAGCCAATCTCTGCAACGTCGCATCCTTATGCGAACGGCGCCTACAAGCAGATGCTGATCGACGGCAAATGGGTCGATGCCAGGTCCGGCAAGAAGTTCGAAACGCATAATCCCGCCACCGGCCAGTTGCTCGCCACCGTGGCCGAAGGCGATGCTAAGGATATCGATCTCGCTGTCGCTGCGGCTCGCCGCGCCTTCGAAGGTCCGTGGAGCAAGGCCAAGCCATTCGAGCGCCAGGCGCTGCTGCTGAAATTCGCCGATCTCGTCGAAAAGCATTTTGACGAACTCGCACTGCTCGACACGCTCGACATGGGCGCGCCGCTGATGCGCACGTCCGCGGGCAAGCAACGCATCCTCGGCATGCTGCGCTTCTATGCCGGCCAGGCGACGCTGATCTATGGCGAGACTATCGAGAACTCGCTGCCGGGCCAGATTTTCTCCTATACGCTGAAAGAGCCGGTCGGCGTCGTCGGCGCGATCATTCCTTGGAATTCGCCGCTCAGCGCCAGTGTCTGGAAAATCGGACCGGCCATTGCCACCGGTTGCACCGTGGTGCTGAAGCCAGCCGAGGAAGCCCCGCTGACAGCGTTGCGTCTCGGCGAGCTCGCGCTCGAAGCCGGCTTTCCCGCCGGCGTCATCAATGTGGTTCCGGGTTATGGCGAGACCGCAGGTGCCGCCCTCGCCGCGCATCAGGACGTCAACAAGGTCGCCTTCACTGGCTCGCATGTCACCGGCCAGTCGATCATCCGTGCCTCGGCCGGCAACCTCAAGCGCGTGTCGCTCGAACTCGGCGGCAAGTCGCCGAACATCGTGTTCGCCGATGCCGATCTCGACGCCGCCGTGCCCGGTGCCGCCATGGCGGTGTTCGCGAATTCCGGCCAGATCTGCAGCGCTGGCACCCGCCTGTTCGTGGAAAAGAAGATCTACAACGAGTTCGTCGGCAAGGTTGCCGAATTCGCCAAGACCTTGAAGGTCGGCAACGGTGCCGATCCCAGCATTCAGCTCGGCCCGCTCGTATCGAAGGAGCAGCTCGATCGCGTCAGCGGCTATCTGACCACGGGCGCCGGCGAAGGCGCGAAAGCGCTGGCCGGTGGCGGGCGTCTCACCGACGGTGATCTTGCGAACGGCTTTTTCGTGCAGCCGACGGTGTTCGCAGACGTGCAGGACAGCATGAAGATCGCACAGGAAGAGATTTTCGGTCCGGTCATCTCTGCCATCGCCTTCGAAGACATGGACGATCTCGTCCAGCGCGCCAACAACACCATGTTCGGCCTCGGTAGCGGCGTCTGGACCAGGGATGTCAGCAAGGCACATCGCCTCGCAAAGTCCCTTCAGGCAGGCTCGGTGTGGATCAACTGCTACCAGGCGATGGACCCGGCCGTGCCGTTCGGCGGCTACAAGATGAGCGGCTATGGCCGTGAGTCAGGCGTCCACCACATCGACGAATATCTCAACGTCAAGGCGGTCTGGATCAACACATAAACCACCGCTGGAAATGACGAAAAGGCGCGAGGCCATCAGCTTCGCGCCTATTTTGTATTGAGCTCTTTCCAGGAATTTTACAGCGGTTCCACGCGAAGGGCCTTCCATCACACGGACAGAGCACCCCGATTGGTCCAAGCAGTGGCCTAAAGTACAAGTTGTAGCAGCTCCAGATACCTTGCATCCGCCTCAGAACTCGCCGAACATGGATCCAACCTTCGCCAATGGCGGATAAAAACAGGGAGGATCTCCGTGCGGATCAAAGCCGTTCATTTTGCCATGCTTGCGGTCGCAGCCAGCGTGTCGGGTTTCACCAGCCAGGCGAGCGCGCAGGCCTGGCCACAGAAACAGGTGACGTTCATCGTTCCATTCGCAGCCGGTGGCGGGACCGATGCGTTTGCACGTCCGCTCGCCGCACAGCTCGACACGCAACTCGGCAAACGCGTGATCATCGAAAATCGCGCCGGTGCAGGCGGCACGGTCGGCGCATCGGCAGCGGCGAAAGCTGCGCCGGATGGCTACACGTTCTTCATGGGCGCGGCGCATCATGCCATCGCACCGTCGCTGTATCCCAATCTCGACTACGATATCGAGAAGGACTTCATCCCCGTCGCGCTGATCTCGCGACCGCCGCAGGTGATCGTCGTCAATCCCGACAAGGTGCAAGCCAAGACGCTGGCGGAATTCACCGCATTCGCCAAGGCCAATCCGGACAAGCTGTCTTATGGTTCGGCCGGTGCCGGCACCACGCATCATCTCGCCGGTGAGTTGTTCAAGATCCTGACACAGTCGAAAATCCAGCACGTGCCTTATCGCGGCGCCGGTCCTGCCATGCAGGATCTGATTGCGGGCCATGTGCCCGTCGTGTTCGACGGCCTCGGCTCGTCGGCGGCACCGATCCGGGCTGGCCAGTTGCGCGCGCTTGCCATCGCTGCGCCCAAGCGGGTCGCAGCCTTCCCCGACATCCCGACGGCCGCGGAAGCAGGCCTGCCGAATTACGAAGTCGCCACCTGGTACGGGCTGTTCGCGCCCAAGGGCACGCCGCCGGATATCGTCGAGCGCATGGCGAAGGAATTGAAGGCGGCGCTGCAGACCACGGCCATCAAGGATGCGTGGGAGCGCAATGGCTCCGATGTGCCCGATGTCAGCGGTCCCGACTTCGGCAAAATGGTCTCGACCGACGTCGCGCGCTGGCGCAAGGTCGTAGCCGATGCCGGTGTCAAACTGGACTGAGCCACCGTCCGTTCCGCTTTCAAGCCGTGCTGCTCAGGCAGTCACGGCTTGTTCGGCCCCGAGACCTGCGACACCAAGACCTGCGACACCAAGACCTGAGACACCTGGGCCTGCGAACAGACTGCGGCCGGGGATCGCATCCAGCAGCGCCTTCGTGTAGTCGTCGCTCGGATTTTCAAAGATCGTCTGGGTGGGTCCCTGCTCCACGATCTCGCCGCGTCGCATGACCACGATACGATCGGCAATCTCGGCGGCGACGCGCAGATCGTGGGTGATGAAAATCATCGCCAGGTTCATCTCCTCGCGCAGTTCCGCAAGCAGTTTCAAAACCTGTGCCTGCACCGACACGTCGAGCGCCGACACCGCTTCATCGGCCACCAGCACCAACGGCTTCAGGGCGAGCGCGCGTGCGATGCATATGCGCTGCCGCTGGCCGCCCGAAAACTCGTGTGGATAGCGCTCCGCAGCGCTTTCCTGCAGCCCAACCCGGACCAGCAGTCGCTTAGCGTCGGCCATCGCATCCCTGGCCGATGTGCCATAGGCGATCGGCCCCGCCGCGATGGCGTCGCCGACCTTCTGCCGCGGATCGAGTGCTGCATAGGGATCCTGAAACACGATCTGGATCTTGCGGCGCATCTGACGGAGTTTTTCGCTGCGTTGCGCCAGCAGATCCGCACCGGCAAACCTGACCGAGCCGGCATCCGGCTCCACCAGACGCATGATGAGACGCCCGAGCGTGGATTTGCCCGAGCCGGACTCGCCGACGATCGCGACCGTCTCGCGCGCCTTCAGCGCCAACGAGATGTTCTGCACCGCGTCGGTCCGGCGCGGCGGCAAGAACATACCCTGCTTGGTGATGAAGGTCTTGCTGAGACCGACGGCCTCCAGGATGGGCTCGCCGACGATCTTGCGATCATGCGCCGCAAGAGATTGCCCGCCAGGAACCGCAGCTATCAGGCTCTTGGTGTAGTCGTCCGTCGGATTGCGCAACACCTCGTCAACCGTGCCCTGCTCCACCACGCGACCGTTGCGCATAACGACGACGCGGTCGGCAACGTCGGCGACGACGCCGAAGTCGTGCGTGATGAGCAGGACGCCCATGCCGCGATCGGCCTGCAGCTTCTTGACGAGCTTCAAGATCTGCTTCTGCGTGGTGACGTCCAAAGCGGTGGTCGGCTCGTCCGCGAGGAGCAGCGCTGGATTGTTGGCCATCGCCATGGCGATCATGATGCGCTGGCGCTGGCCACCCGAGAGCTGGAACGGAAAGCTGCGAGCCAGTGCCTTGGGGTCCGGCAAACCGACGGCGTTGATCAACTCCTGCACGCGGGCATCGACGGCATCGCTCGACATTGCGGGA
>JAPLPC010000141.1 GCA_026400425.1 Hyphomicrobiales bacterium
ACCGTCGGTGCCGCCATATTCGTCCACCACCAGCGCCAGATGCAGCCGCGCGGCCTGCATCTGTGCCAGCAGATCGATGGCGCGCATCGATGGCGGCACGTAGAGCAGCTTGCGGATGATGCCGGTCTCGATCAGCGGCTGGGCGAGATCGACCAGGCGCAGGTCGAGGCCGGCTGGCAGCGGCTTCTTGCGCTTCGCCGGGGTCGGCTTCGGCTCGCTGCGCGACTTGATGGTCATGTAGCCGAGCATGTCGCGGATGTGCACGATGCCGACGGGATCGTCGAGCGTTTCGTTATAGACCACGAGGCGCGAATGGCCGGCGCTCTCGAACAGGCACATCAATTCGGCCAGCGGGATGTCCTGCTTCACCGCCACGATATCCGAGCGATGCACCATCACGTCGGCGATGCGGCGCTCGTTGAGGCCGAGAATGTTGCGCAACATGGTGCGCTCGACCGTGGAGAATCCGGTCTCGTCCGGCGCCGATGCGTCGAGCACCACCTGCAGATCGGCACGCACCGATCCGGTCTTCCATCCGAACAGCGAGCGGATCGCGCGCGTCAGCCAGTTGTCGGCCGCGGGGCGCATGACCTCGCCGTTATGGATCACGGCCGGCAGATTGTTCGAGCTGTCGTTACTATCGCCCTCCGGCATGTCAGGTCACCTTGTCCTGATCTGTGAGAGGATCGCGATCCGCATACGGATCGGGGATGCCGAGCGTTGAGAGAATCTCGCGCTCCAGCTGCTCCATGTCTTCGGCAGCGGCATCGTTCTCGTGATCGTAGCCGACCAGATGCAGAAAGCCGTGCACGGCCAGATGGCTGAGATGGTTCGCGAACGGCTTGTCTTCGTCATCCGCCTCGCGACGCGTGGTCTGATAGGCAATCGCGATGTCGCCGAGCATGCGCGGCATGTCGTCGGGCACGGCGGCGCCTTCCGGCGGCTGCAAGGCCGGGAAGGACAGCACGTTGGTCGGCTTGTCCATGCCGCGCCAGTTGTTGTTCAGCGTGCGGATGCCTTCGTCGTCGGTGAGCATGACCGCAATTTCGGCATCGGCGGTGTCGTCGTCCACCATGGCGGACGCGGCCTCGATGGCGCGATGAATGATCGCGTCGACCTCGGCCTCGGCGGACCAGCAATCGGCGACGACGAGAACCTCGGTCGCGGGTGGGATATGGGTGGTCATCGGGTAATGGTTTTTCTCATCAACGCATCATATCGCGATATCGCGGATCCGTCGTTCGTTCTGGTCGATGGTTTCAGCTTTTGGCGGTCGAAGGTCCGGCAGGCGCTTTGGGTGCCAGTTTCTCATAGGCGGCAACGATGCGTCCCACCAGCTCATGACGTACCACGTCTTCGCCCTTGAAATGCACTTGCGCGATCCCCTGCACGCCGTCGAGCAGCCGCACCGCTTCGGACAGGCCGGAGACCTGGCCGTTCGGCAGGTCGATCTGCGACGGATCGCCGGTGATGATCATGCGGCTGTTCTCGCCGAGGCGCGTGAGAAACATCTTCATCTGCATCGAGGTGGTGTTCTGCGCCTCGTCGAGGATGATAGCGGCATTGGTCAGCGTGCGTCCGCGCATGAAGGCGAGCGGTGCGATTTCGATCTCATTGGCGGCCAGCGCGCGCTCGACGACGCGGGCATCCATCAGATCGTATAGCGCGTCATAGATCGGGCGCAGATACGGATCGACTTTTTCCTTGAGATCGCCGGGCAGGAATCCAAGTCGCTCGCCGGCTTCCACCGCCGGGCGCGACAGGATGATGCGATCGACTTCCTTGCGCTCGAACAACATGCAGGCATGGGCGACGGCGAGCCAGGTCTTGCCGGTGCCGGCCGGGCCGACGCCGAACACCAGCTCATGGCTCTTCAGCGCGCGGATGTAGGAATCCTGCGCGGCGGTGCGGGCGCGCACCGGGCGCTTGCGCAGATTGATCGCCTCGAAATTCGAGCTCGCCTTGGATGGGTTCTTCGGGTCGAAGGGAAACAGCGAGCCCTGCGCCAGCGTTGCGCGGATCGCCCCCTCGACATCGCCCTGGGTCAGTTCGATGCCCTGGGTGGCCTGGGTATACAGCATTTCCAGCACCCGCCGCCCGGCGTCGCAGGCGTCGCGCGTGCCGGTGAGGGTGATGTGATTGCCGCGCGAATCGACGACGACATTGAGCCGCCGCTCGACCAGCGCGAGATTCTGGCCGTAAGGGCCGACCAGTGCGGAGGCCGCGCGATTGTCATCGAAATCGATGACCACCTGCGTCTCGGCAGCGGCGGTGAAATCGGGTTTGCGAGCAGCGAGCGAAGACGAATCCGATGCACTCTTTGCCAAGAATTCAGGCTCCCGTGGCGGTGAGGACTGGCTGCGATAAATCGGGTGAGGACGCGGGTGGACGCGACGCTGACGCAAACGAACTGCTGAGGTCGGAGGTTTGCGCCAGCCTGCCGATCAGGCTGTAACGCTCGAGACTGTCGAGATGCACCGGCAGCACCTGGCCGATGATATCGGCGGAGGCCATCACATGGGCCGGTTGCAGGAATGCCGTGCGGCCGACGATCTGGCCCGGATTGCGCGCCGCGCGTTCGAACAGCACATCGATCGTCTGGCCGACGGCAGCCTTGTTGAAGGCCGCTTGCTGGCTGTCGATCAGGGTCTGTAAGCGCGTCAGTCGCTCGTCCATGTCGGCCTGTGACACCGTCTCCTGCAACTCCGCAGCCGGGGTGCCCGGTCGCGGTGAATACTTGAACGAATACGCACCAGCGTAACCGATTTGTGTGACGAGCGCGAGTGTGTCGGCGAAATCCTGTTCCGTCTCGCCGGGGAAGCCGACGATGAAATCCGATGTGAAAGCAATGTCTTGCCGCGCCGATCGGAAACGGTCGATGACCCGGCGATAATCCTGCGCGGTATGTTTTCTGTTCATGGCCGCGAGAATCCGGTCCGAACCGGACTGCACCGGCAGATGCACGAACGGCATCAGCTGCGGCAGATCGCGATGGGCTGCGATCAGCGTGTCCTCGACATCGCGGGGATGGCTGGTCGAATAGCGGATGCGGGCGATGCCGGGGATCTCGGCCAAGCGGAAAATCAACGTGCCCAGCGCCCACGGGCGGCCGTCCGGGCCTTCGCCGTGATAGCCGTTGACGTTCTGGCAGATCAGCGTGATCTCGCGCACGCCGTTATCCGCGAGGCGT
>JAPLPC010000480.1 GCA_026400425.1 Hyphomicrobiales bacterium
GCCGGCGACACCAGACCACGCTCCGGATGGCGCCAGCGCAGCAGCACCTCGAATGCCAGAATCTCGCCGCCGGCGGATGCCTGTGGCTGGAAATGGAGCTCGAATTGTTCATTCTCGATGGCCACGACGAGGTCGCGCTGCATCAGGCGCTTCTCGCGAATTTGCTGGTCCATCTCCGCCTCGAAGAAGCGGATCGTGCCGCGCTCTTCGGCCTTGGCGCGGTCGAGTGCGAGATCGGCATGGGCGATCAGGCTCTCGATCTCGTTGCCATCCTGTGGATAGAGCGAGATGCCAATGCTGCAGCGGACGCGGATGTCGCGTCGCTCGATCTGCGATGTCACGTCCAGCACCGCCGACAGCCGCGCGCAGAGATCGTCCACGGCGTGCGGATCGGCGCCGAGTTGCGCAACGATAGAGAAGATGTCGCCGCTCGGCCGTGCCAGGAAAGCACCATTGCTGGCCACCGTCAGTCGCTTGGCCACATCGGCCAGCACGGCATCGCCCATGGCCTGGCCGAAGATCTCGTTGATCTCGCGGAAATGATCGATATCGATCCGCACCACCGCGAAGCAACCGCGTCCAGCGGACGCCTCGGCAAATACCCGCTGCAGATATTCATTGAAGGCGACGCGGTTCGGCAGGTCGGTGACGGGGTCGTGCCGCGCCAGATGCACGATGCGCGCTTCGTTGAATTTGCGGTCGGTGATGTCGGCATGGATCACCACCCAACCACCACTTTCCATTGGACGATATCGTACATGGATGATGCGGCCGTCGGGAAGCTCGGCGGTCTGGCTGGCCGGCCGGCGTTCGGCAATGGCGGCCCTGAGCTGCGCATCGTAGCGGTCTTGATCGGTGAACAGCATACCGACCTCACCGCGCGATTTGACGACCTCAGCCATCGTAGCGCCAGGCACCATCATCTCCGGCGGAATACGATACATGCGCAGGTAGCTGTCGTTCCACAGCTCCAATCCGCCGTCAGCATCGTACATGCACAGGCCCTGGCCCATATTGTTGAGCGCCGCATCGAGCTGCATGTTGCGCTGGCGCATGCTGCGGCGGCTGCGCCGATCAGAAATCGCAATGACCAGCCCGGCGAGGACGACGGTCACGGTGAAGGCCGCGACCGCCAATGACAACTCGATGGGCGACAACAGACTGTCAGCGGCGGCGGCGCCGGTCCGCGAGATAAGATTGATCGCCCCCATGGCGAGGAAGTGATGAACGCAGATCGCCAAAGCCAGCAGCAGCGCGGCAAAGAGCAGTCTCGCTGGCTTGTCTGCGCCCTGGGCAACGAGCATGGCCAATGCGCCCAGCACCATGCCGCCGACGATCGACGCTGCGACGAGATCCGGCATCCATTCGATGACGGCGGGGATGCGCAGGGACGCCATTCCCGTATAGTGCATGCAGGCGATGCCGATGCCGATCACCGCGCCGCCGAGCATCGCAGTCTGACGGGATTGGCGATACAGCACGATGGCAAAACCGGCCGTCGTCATCACCGCCGATGCAATCAGCGAACAGGCGGTAATGACGAGATCGTAATTCAGCTCGAAGCCCGGCCGGTAGGCCAGCATCGCGATGAAATGCGTGGCCCAGGTGCCAAACCCGGTAACCACGCCGGCGGCGACCAGCCATCCTAGCCCGCCAGTCGTGCTGATTCTCAATACAGTTCCAAACTCTCAGCATGCGTTACCAAACAAGTGAAGGCGATCGGACCCCAACGCGGTCCGTGGTGTCTTCGCCTAACACAAGCCGAAAGTAACGACAGAAAAAGTTTTATTCTTAAGCGGCGCGAAACCGATTCAATTTGATTAGCATCCGATGCATTTTGCGCAGGATCACGGCGGGCGCTAGGCCATCGCGACCGCACCGGCGTGATGCCATTTGCCATCGGTTCATCACGACGTCGGATACGGCTCGGCCGGCACCGCGATTTTTGCGCGGCGGACGCGCTCGCGATGGGCGGTGTAGACCCCAGAGGCGATAATGATCGCAGCGCCGACAAAGGTCCATAGATCGGGAATTTCGGAAAACACGATAAATCCGAGCAACGTCACCCACATCAATTGCACGTAGGAAAACGGTGCCAGCACCGAGGCGTCGGCATAGCGAAACGCCAGCACCACGATCCAGTGACCGACGGTCGACGACACCCCGATCGCAACGCCGATGGCAAGCTGCGTGGGCGTCGGCGACGTCCAGTAGAACGGCACGAACAGGCTGAGCACGAGAAATCCGACGATGGCGGAATAGGCCATCGTGGTGATGGGGCGATCGGCGCCGCTCATCTTGCGCGTCAGCACCAATGCGCTGGCCCAGCCGAGCGCGGAAATGATGGGGAAGATCGCCGCCGGCTGAAACGCGGCAGTACCGGGCCGCACGATGATCAGCACACCGATCAGGCCGACGATGGTGGCCGACCAGCGGCGCAGGCCGACTTTCTCGCCGAGAAAGATAACCGACAGGCCGGTGACGAACAATGGCGAGATGAAGCCCGTGGCGGTGGCCTCTGCGATCGGCAAAAAACTCAGGCCGATGATGAAGAAGATCGACGAGCCCAGCAGACCGACACCGCGGAACACCTGCAGCAGCGGACGGCTCGACCGCAGCGCCTTGCCGCCCGAGGGGATCAGCACCATCGGCAGCATGATCAGAACGAAAACTGAAAACCGGATCCAGGCGATCTCCACCGGCGGCATACCGCCGCGCGCGAGATATTTGGCCATGGTGTCGGAGGATGCCAGGAACGCCGTCGAGCAAACGATCAGCAGCAGGCCGAACAGCGGTTTGTCGAGATGGCGTGGGGCCTGCGCGGATGCAGGCGTCCCCTGCGCGGCTGCGGGGGTCTTCGGCGGCGGAACATGAGTGGTCACGGGGTGGAACCGGCTGGCTGGGCCTGGCATGACGTGCCGGCCGAATCTGGAGCCCAACCAAACGCCGTTCGCGTCGGCAGGACAACCTCCGATAACAGGACCGCGATATGCAGCGGATGCTGCGCACCCTTCTTCGGCAATTGATCCGCTGCGTGAGGCGACGGCCGGTGGATCAGAGCATCGGCAGGCTGGCGGGCTCCCGCCCTCGCGGAAACGTGCGGTCGAGTTCGGCAAGCTCGGCAGCGCTCAGCGCCAGCCCGCCGGCAGCGGCATTGTCGGTGGCGTGCCCCACGGATGATGCCTTCGGGATCGCAAACACCGCGGGCTGCCTCGTCAGGAAAGCAAGTGCGACCTGACGCGGACTGGCCTCATGAGCGTCGGCAATCCGTTGCAGGACGGCGCCTGCGGGCGAGCGCGCGGACGGGAAATCGGAGTGACCGAAAGGGGAATAGGCCACGACGGCAACGCCATGACGCTCGCACCACGGGATGACACGGTGCTCGATGGCCCGCTCCTGCAGGTGATAGAGCACCTGATTGCAGGCGATGGCGTCCTTGCCTGCCACCTTGGACAGTTCGTTGAGATCGTCGGCATCGAAGTTACTGACACCCCAGGACGCGATCTTGCCTGCAGATTTCAACTCCTCGAACGCCGCCACCGTCTCGGCCAGCGGAACGCCGCCGCGCCAGTGCAGCAGATAGCAATCCAGCCGATCGGTGTTGAGCCGCCGCAGCGAGCGCTCGCAGGCGGCGATGGTGTCCTTGCGCGAGGCATTGCTGGGCAGCACCTTGGAGACCAGGAACACCTCGTCGCGACGTCCGGCGATGGCTTCGGCCACGACAAGCTCCGCGTCACCGTACATTTCGGCGGTGTCGATATGGCTCATCCCGGCGTCGAGCCCGGCCTGCAGCGCCTTGACCGCGGCAGCGCGATCGCCGTGGTCGATGTACCAGGTGCCCTGCCCGATCACCGAAACTTCGCGCTTGAGGGGCCCGAATGGTCGATGTCGCATGTTCACGCCTCCGTCGGCCCCGCGTCATGAGGCACGCCTGAGGTGGACGATAGCGCACAACGGCGAGGGTGTCAGCGCTGATCCATTCAGCACAGATCCATTCAGTGGCTGATCATCCACGGCCGCGCGGTCGGAAAGCTCTTCGCGCCCGTCGCGCTTTTCTTCACCAGCCGCGACGGCTTGTATTGCGCCATGGTCTTCGGCCCGTTGCGGCTCTGTTCGTTGGTGGCGTGGGCCTTGCGTTTGTCGGACGGCATGCAGAAGAAGGCCGGCGCCGTCAGCATCACGCGCGGCGCCGAACTCGCACAATGCGGACAATCCTGCGGATCGTCGCATTCGGCCATCGGCCTGAAGTCGGTGAAGGGACCGCAATCGCCGCAGAGATATTCGTAGACGGGCATGAGAAACTCTCGTCGTTAAGCCACAACCCCTCCACCTCATTGCGAGGTCAAGGAAAGCCTTCGGCTTTCCTCTTAGCGAAGCGACGCGGCAATCCAGGATACGAGCGAAGCAAAACTGGATTGCTTCGCTTCGCTCGCAATGACGGCTGCTCCGAAGGAGCGTTACTTATCCGGAGACAGCGGCATCTGTATCGAGCCATCGATGAACTTGGTCGGACCGGCATTGCTCGGCATGATGTCGAAGTCGAAGATCTCCGTCGGCAACCACAGCGTAGCGCAGGCATTGGGCACGTCGACGACGCCCGAGATATGGCCTTGGCATGGCGCGGTGCCGAGGATCGAATAGGCCTGCGCGCCCGAATAGCCGAACTTCTTCAGATATTCGATGGCGTTCAGGCAGGCCTGGCGATAGGCGATGTGGACGTCGAGATAATGCTGCTTGCCGGCCTCGTCTACCGAGATGCCTTCGAAGATCAGAAAGTCCTTGTAGTTCGGCGTCATCGGCGACGGCTTGAACACCGGATTCTTGATGCCGTATTTCGACACGCCGTCCTTGATGATGTCGACCTTGATATGCAGCCAGCCGGCCATTTCGATGGCGCCGCAGAAGGTGATCTCGCCGTCGCCCTGGCTGAAGTGCAGATCGCCCATCGACAGGCCGCCGCCGGGCACATAGACCGGGAAATACACTTTCGAGCCGCGCGACAGATCCTTGATGTCGCAGTTGCCGCCATGCTCGCGCGGCGGCACCGTGCGCGCGCCTTCGGCCGCGGCCTTGTCGCGGGCGTCGCCCTTGAGGCGGCCCATATGCGCGGTCGGGCCGAACGGCGGATTGGCGAGGCCGGGCACGCGGGTCGGATCCGTATCGATCAGCGCCTGCTCGCGCTCATTCCAGGTCGCCAGCAGTTTCGGATCGGGCAGACAGCCGATCAGGCCGGGATGGATCAGGCCGGCGAAGTTCACGCCGGGGATATGGCGCGACGAGGTGTACATGCCCTTGAAGTCCCAGATCGACTTTTGCGCCAGCGGGAAATGGTCGGTCAGGAAGCCGCCGCCATTCTGCTTGGAGAAGAAGCCGTTGAAGCCCCATTGCGAGTCCTTCATCGGCCCGACATCGAGCAGATCGACGACCAGCAGATCGCCGGGCTCGGCGCCCTTGACGCCGATCGGGCCGGACAGAAAATGCACGATCGACAGATCGATGTCGCGCACGTCGTCGGCACTGTCGTTGTTCTTGATGAAACCGCCGGTCCAGTCATAGGTCTCGACGATGAAGTCATCACCGGGATTGACCCACGCCACCATCGGAATATCCGAATGCCAGCGATTGTGGATCATGTCGTTGTCATAGGCTGACTGTGTGAGATCGACCTTGATGAGTGTATCGGCCATTCAATGCTCCCCTTCGGTGTTTGGTCTTGGACGTGACGGTTAGACGGACAGATATCGGGCGATTTGCGCGGCATCGATGCCTTCGCGCGCCTCGTCGCGGACGATCTCGCCATTCTCGATGACGAGCACGCGGTCGGCGACGTCGAGCGCGAAGCTCAGCACCTGTTCGGACACGATGATCGACAGCCCCTTGGTGTCGCGGATGTGTTTCAGCGTGCGCGCCATGTCCTTGATGATCGACGGCTGGATGCCCTCGGTGGGCTCGTCGAGCAGCAACACCTTCGGCTTCGTCGCCAATGCGCGCGCGATGGCAAGCTGTTGCTGCTGTCCGCCCGACAGATTGCCGCCGCGGCGCCCTTTCATTTCCAGCAGCACCGGGAACAGCTCGTAGAGATCGCCCGGCACGTTCTTTTCGCCGGAGGCGACGAGACCGGTCTCGATGTTTTCCTGCACCGTCATGTGCGAGAAGATCATCCGCCCCTGCGGCACGTAAGCGAGACCGCGTGCGACGCGCTCATAGCTCTTCAGCGCGCCGAGCTCCCGGCCTTCCATGGTCACCGAGCCGGATTTGGTCGGCACGATGCCCATCAGCGATTTCATCAGCGTGGTCTTGCCCATGCCGTTGCGCCCCATGATGGCAACGATCTCATTGGGTTGAACGCTGACATTGAGCCCATGCAGCACTTCGCTCTGGCCGTAGGCGACATGGAGATCGTTAATGGCGAGCATGGTGGTCTCCACTGGTCCGGCGAACGCTGTCGATCTCCTCTCCCCGCTTGCGGGGAGAGGGCAGAGTGAGGGGGAGCCTCCGCAGGCTCGGCGGACATGGAGCGCCCCCCTCACCCGCCGCGAAGACGCGGCGACCTCTCCCCGCAAGCGGGCCGAGGTGAAGCAAGACCTCCGTCATTGCGAGCGAAGCGAAGCAATCCAGAAAGCCACAAGCGAAGGCTGGATTGCTTCGCTTCGCTCGCAATGACAGGTGATGGCGATGTCCCTGCATCCTCAATGCCCCAGATACACTTCGATCACCTTCGGATCGTTCTGCACTTTCTCCATCGTTCCCTCAGAGAGGATCTGCCCCTGATGCAGCACGGTGACCTTGTGGGCGATGTCCTCGACGAATTTCATGTCGTGCTCGATCACCAGCACCGAACGGTTCTTGATGATGGTGTTCAGGAGTTCGGCGGTCTTGGCGCGCTCGCTGACGCTCATGCCTGCGACCGGCTCGTCGAGCATCAAAAGATCCGGATCCTGAATCAGCAGCATGCCGATTTCGAGCCACTGCTTCTGACCGTGCGACAACACGGCGGCATACATGTCGAGACGATCTTTCAGGAAGATCATTTCGGCGACTTCCTGGACGCGCTCGCGCACGGCCGCGTCGCGCTGGAACATCAGCGACCCGAACACCGAACGGCCGCGCGGAAAGCAGATCTCCAGATTCTCGAACACCGTGAGATCCTCATAGACCGACGGCGTCTGGAACTTGCGGCCGACGCCGGCCTGCACGATCTGGTTCTCCTTCATTTTGGTCAGTTCGGTGCCGCGAAACTGGATCGAGCCCGAGGTGGCTTTGGTCTTGCCGCAGATCAAGTCGAGCACCGTGGTCTTACCGGCGCCATTAGGGCCGATGATGACGCGGATCTCGTTTTCCTCGACGTAGAACGACAGATCGTTGACCGCCTTGAAGCCGTCGAAGGAGACGGTGAGTCCCTCGACCGCGAGCAGGAAATCCTTGGGCTGGTGTCCGACGAGCATAAGCGTGTCTCCTACTCTGCCGGTGCGCCGTCGGCGACGGACGATTTGTTGGCCCATGCCTTGCGCGCGGCGGACGAGCGCATGGCGAAGAGTCGGTCCACGTGACGGGCGACATGATCGCGCCAGATGCCGGACAGGCCGTTCGGGAAGAACAGAACGACGGCGATGAACAGACCGCCGAGTCCGAACAGCCACAGCTCCGGGAAGGATTCCGACAGCATGGTCTTGGCGTAGTTCACCAGCAGCGTGCCGTAGACTGCGCCGAAGATCGACATCCGGCCGCCGACCGCGGTGTAGATCACCATCTCGATGGACGGCACGATGCCGACGAAGGACGGCGACATGAACCCGATCTGCAGCGTGAACATCGCGCCGCCGATCGATGCAAACAATGCGGCTGCGCAAAATGCGAAGATCTTGAAATTGGCGACGCTATAGCCGGAGAACCGCACCCGGTCCTCCTGCTCGCGCATCGCCACCAGGATGCGCCCCAATTTGGTCAGGCGGATGAATTGCGCGGTGATGATGCAGGCGAACAGCACGGCCACTTCGAAGAAATACAGAATGACCTTGGCGCTGTCGGTGCGGATGTCCCAGCCGTTCAGGGTGCGCAGGTCGGTCATTCCGTTGATGCCGCCGGTATAGCCCTGCTGGCCGATGATCAGGATGGTGGCGATGGCGGCGATCGCCTGCGTGATGATCGCGAAATACACGCCACCCACGCGCCGTTTGAACATGGCGGCGCCGATGATGAAGGCCAGCAGCGTCGGCACCACCAGGATGGCGATGATGGTGAGCGTCAGCGAGTGGAACGGCTTCCAGAACAGCGGCAGCGACGTGATCTGGTTCCAGTCCATGAAATCGGGAATGCCGGGCGTGGACTGGATCTTTGTATTGGCGACGCTGGACGCTTCCAGCTTCAGGAACATCGCCATGCAGTAGCCGCCGAGGCCGAAGAATACGCCCTGGCCGAGGCTGAGAATGCCGCCATAGCCCCAGCACATCACCAGGCCGAGTGCGACGAAGGAGTAGGTCAGATATTTGGCGACCAGGTTGAGCCGGAAGGTGTCGAGGAAGAACGGCAGGATGACGGCAAGCAACAGCAGCAGCGACAGGAAGCCGATCAGCTCCGAGCGGTTGAAGAAGCGTGAATTGATCATGATGCGAATGCCCTGCTCTGTCTGAATGCGCTACTTGCGGACCTTGAGGGCGAACAGCCCCTGCGGTCGCATCATCAGGATCGCGACGATGGTGAGCAGCGTCAGCACCTTGGCCATCGAGCCCGACATGAAGAACTCCACTTCGGCGCCGGCCTTGCGGCGCACCACCACGTGAATGTCCGTTTCGTAGAGGCTGAGGATCTTCTCGGCATTGGCCACAGGCTGGCCCTGGAGAATGCGCTGGCGGGCTTGGTGACGCGCCTTGGGCAACCGGTCGAGCCGATCATGGTGAAGGCGGAGCCCGCGATTCCCGCGATGCCGCAACCCAGCCCGAAGGTGTAGCGGTCGACCTTTTCGGTATTGATGCCGACGGCACCCGCCATCACGCGGTTCTGCACGACTGCGCGGACCTGCCGGCCCCAGCGCGATTTGTACATGATCCAAGCCACCACCATGGTGATCGCCAGCGTCAGGCACATCACGAAGATTCCGTTAATCGGCACTTCGATGGTGTCGGTGACCTGCTTGGAGCCCATCATCCATTGCGGCAGCTCGACGCCGACTTCGCGCGCGCCGAACACTGAGCGATAGGCCTGCTGCAGGATCAGGCTGAGGCCCCAGGTGGCCAGCAGCGTATCCAGCGGACGCTTGTAGAGGTGACGGATCAATCCCCATTCCACCAGCATGCCGAGACTGCCGGAGGCAATGAAGGCGAGGATCATGGCGACGAAGAAGTAGCCCGAGAACAGCGACGGCAGATG
>JAPLPC010000352.1 GCA_026400425.1 Hyphomicrobiales bacterium
GTTCATCCCCAGTCTGGGTTTCACGATCGCGTTGCAACTGACGCGCGTCGCCGACGGCAAAACGATGAACGCCTTGATCCGCATGCCCGGCAAGATCGATCGCTTTATCCGGCTGCCCAACCCGGGCAAGGACGGCGAGGTCCGCCTGATCACGCTGGAGCAGGCGACTGGCCTGTTCATCGGCCGACTTTTCCCGGGCTACATCGTGCAGGGGCAGGGGGCGTTCCGCATCATTCGCGACAGCGAACTGGAAGTCGAAGAAGAGGCCGAGGATCTTGTCCGCCTGTTCGAATCCGCGCTGAAACGTCGTCGCAGGGGATCGGTGATCCGCCTCGAAATCGAGGCGAAAATGCCGGTGGAGTTGCGGGCGTTCGTGCAGCGCGCGCTAGCGACGTCCGACGACGAAATCCTGCTGGTCGATGGCGTGCTCGCCATGAACGAGGTGTCGCAACTGACGCGGCTCGATCGTCCGGACCTCGAATTTGTGCCTTATGTGCCGCGCCATCCCGAGCGTGTGCGCGACCATGGCGGCGATATCTTCGCTGCGATCCGCCAGAAGGATCTGGTGGTTCACCACCCCTACGAATCCTTCGATGTCGTCGTTCAGTTTCTGCAGCAGGCGGCGCGCGATCCGGACGTGGTCGCGATCAAGCAGACGCTGTATCGAACCTCCAACAACTCGCCCATCGTACGCACGCTGATTGAGGCGGCCGAGGCCGGCAAGTCGGTCACTGCCTTGGTGGAATTGCGCGCGCGTTTCGATGAAGAAGCCAATATCCGCTGGGCGCGCGATCTCGAGCGTGCCGGCGTCCAGGTCGTGTACGGCTTTCTTGAACTCAAGACGCACGCCAAACTGTCGCTCGTGGTGCGCCGTGAGGGCGGAGCGCTGACGACTTACGTGCACACCGGCACCGGCAATTATCATCCGGTCACCGCGCGCATCTATACGGACCTGTCCTACTTCACGTCCGATCCGATCATCGGTCGCGACGTCGCGCGCGTGTTCAATTACATCACCGGCTACGCCGAGCCGAGCGACATCGAGAAGATGGCGGTGTCGCCGCTGACGTTGCGCAAGCAGATGATCGACCACATCAATGGCGAGGCCGAATTCGCGCGGGCCGGCAAGCCGGGCGCGATCTGGCTGAAAATGAATGCACTCGTCGATCCCGGTATCATCGACGCGCTCTATGATGCCTCGAAAGCCGGCGTATCCATCGAGCTCATCATTCGCGGCATCTGCTGCTTGCGTCCCGGCGTGCCCGGGCTGTCCGAAAACATCCGGGTGAAGTCGATCATCGGCCGTTTCCTCGAGCCGAGCCCGAAGGCGATGATCTACATTTCGTCGGCCGACATGATGCCGCGCAATCTCGATCGGCGCGTCGAGGTTCTGTGTCCGTTGCAGAATCCGACCGTGCATACCCAGGTTCTCGAGCAGATCATGGTCGCCAATCTGAAGGACACCGAACAGAGCTGGCGATTGTTGCCCGATGGGTCATCAACGCGTATGAAGGCTGCGAAGGGCGAAGAGCCCTTCAATGTGCACAATTACTTCATGACAAATCCGAGTCTGTCTGGCCGTGGAAAGTCGCTTGAGAAATCATCGCCCCGGCGGCTTACGCGTCGCTCCGAACGCCACCAGACGTCGTAAGGAATCGGCTTCGTGGTAGCGCGCATGCGCCAACGCGCTCAAAGCGTGGCGGTCATCGATATCGGCTCGAACTCCGTTCGGCTCGTTGTCTACGAATCGCTCGCTCGCAGCCTCGTCACCATTTTCAACGAGAAGGCGCTCTGCGGTCTCGGCCGCGAGGTGCAGAGCACCGGACTGCTGGCGGAAGACGCCGTCGATAAGGCCTTGACGGCGCTCCGCCGCTTCCGCGCGCTGTGCAAGATCATGAAGGTTGGGCGGGTGTTTGCAATCGCCACGGCGGCGGCGCGCGATGCCAGCAACGGCCCGGAATTCATCACCGCTGCAGCGAAAATATGTGGCTGTGAGGTCCAGATCATCTCCGGCCCGCGCGAGGCGAAACTCTCCGCGCTCGGCGTGATTTCCGGCGTTTACAAACCGAACGGTCTTGTCGGTGACATGGGCGGCGGCTCGCTCGAACTCATCGACGTGCGCGGCCATGCGCTGCGGCAAGGCATTACGCTGCCGCTCGGTGGTCTTGCGTTGCAGGATGCCTCGAAGGATTCGCCGAAGCGCGCCAATCGCATCATCGCCAAGGCATTCGCTGATGTCGCGCAGCTCAAGGCCTGTGAGGGCCGTAATTTCTACGCTGTCGGCGGGACATGGCGCGCGCTGGCGCGGCTGCATATCCTGCAGAGCGGCTATCCGCTCAAGGTCATGCACGGCTACACGATCTCGGCCACCGATGCGCTCAGTTTCGTACGGCGCGTGCGCCGGTTTGCGGCCGCCAATGTCCTCGCCGATATCGAGACGGTTACTGAGTCTCGTCAGCCGCTCTTGGTTTATGCTGCGCTCCTGCTCGAACACATCATCCGTATCGGCAAGCCGAAAGCGATCGTGTTTTCGACCTATGGCGTTCGCGAAGGTCTGCTGTTCGAGATGCTGCCACCGGCCCAGCGCGCGGAGGATGGCTTGCTCGGCGCGGCCGAGACCATGAACAAACTCTATTCGCGGTCGGCGCGGCATGCGCAGGAATTGAGCGACTGGAGCGACCGCTTCGTCAGGGTGGCCAAATTGCCCGAGACCGACGACGATCGCCGCCTGCGCCGCGCGGCCTGCCTGCTGTCGGACATCGGCTGGCGCGTGCATCCCGATCACCGCGGCGAGCAGACCTTGCATCTGATCACCAACGGCAATTTCGGCTCCGTCGATCACCACGGCCGCGCTTTCCTGGCGCTGTCGGTCTATTATCGGTATGCCGGTTTCAGTGCCGAGAACGAGCCGCCGGAGATCGTGCGCGCGTTGGTGACGCCGGCGCAAGTCGAACGCGCGCGCCTGCTCGGTGCCTTGTTCAGAGTGGCGCACCTGATTTCGGCTGCGCAGCCCGGCGTTTTGCCGGCCGCGCATTTCACCGTGCAGGACCGCAAGATGATGCTCGTCTTCGAGCATCGGCTGGTCGATCTCGTCGCTGATCGCGTCGGTAGCCGCTTCAAGCAACTGGCGCGTTTGGTCGGCAAAACGGGATCGATCGTCCGGCGCTGAAAACTGTCTTTGCTCCTCATGGTGAAGAGGCGCCACTTGGCGCCGTCTCGAACCATGAGCTGGGAAGCCTCTTGAGCCTGAGGCCATCCTTCGAGACGCGCGCTTTGAGCGCTCCTCAGGATGAGGGCGGCGTCAGCTGCCGACGCGATTTTCCAGCGTGCCGATCTCTGCGATCTCGCAGGTCATGACGTCGCCGGCCTGCAATGGACGCGGCGGCGTCATGGCGTAGCCGACGCCGGACGGCGTTCCGGTGGCGATGACGTCGCCGGGCTCCAATGTCAGACCCTGCGACAATTCGCTGATGATGCGCGCGATCGGGAAGATCATGTGTCTGGTATTGGAGCTTTGCCGCGTCTCGCCGTTCACCTTCAGTGAGAGATCGAGCGCCTGAGGATCGCTGACATCGCCGCGTTCAACCACCCACGGTCCCATCGGGCAGGTGCCGTCGAGGCCTTTGCCCTTGAACCACTGATCTTGGCGTCGCTGCACGTCGCGGCCGGTGACGTCATTGATGATGGTGAAGCCGAAGATGTGGTCGAGCGCGTTCTCGATGGCGATATCGACGCCGCCACGGCCGATCACGACGGCGAGCTCGACTTCATAATCGAGCATGGCGGTGACCTTGGCATGCAATGGCACGGTGGCGCCGGCGCCGATCACCGCGGTGCGCGGCTTGGTGAAGAATTGCGGGTATTCCGGCAGTTTGATTTCGGTGCCGCGCGCGCGATAGCCTTCGTTGACATGTTCGACATAGTTGCGACCGACGCAGAAAACGTTTTTGCGCGGCGAGGGGATGGGGGCCTGCAACGTCACGTCCGAGAGCTTCCTGATGGCGTTCTGCAGGGCTCCGGCCGCAGCGGAAGTCGACAGACGTCGCGCCGCCTGCAAGCCGGCATCGCCGGCCTCGATCAGGCTGATCAGATCGGCAAAAGCAGGGTTCGGCTCGGCCTTGGCGAGATCGAGCACGCGCTCACCGTAGAGCGTCACGCCCAGACGCGCCGCGCCGCCCGACAATATCGATACGAATTTCATTACGTCTCCCCGACTGTGCTGTCCTTGAACGGCAGCACGGCATTTGTGCCAGAGATCGGAGAGGTTTGGAAAGGCCCGCTGCGGCCTTGCTGGGAGACTAGCTTCGCTCGACGCGGATGACGCGGCCTTTTTCCATCGCCAGCGCGAGGCGGCCGTGCTTGAGCGCGAGCGCGTCTTTGCCGAACAGTTCGTTACGCCAGCCCTGCAGCGCGCCGACGTCGGCATTGTCATCGACGGCGATCTGTTCGAGATCGTCCACCGTGGCAATCACCTTGCTGGCGACGGCGTGACGCTCCGACGTCATGCGCAACAGCACCTTGAGCAGTTCGACGGTGGCGGCGCCGTTGCCGTTGCCACGCGGCTTTTCCAGCTTGGGCAGCGTCGCGGGGTCGCGGCTGATGCCGCGCTGGACGGCAGCGATAATGTCGCTGCCCCATTTCGAGCGTTCGAAACCTTTCGGCAGCGAGCGGAGATTGGCGAGCTTATCGAGTGAAGTCGGCGCATGGGTGGCGATGTCGCCGACGGCGTCATCCTTCAGTACGCGCGAACGCGGCACGTCGCGGCTCTGGGCTTCCTGCTCGCGCCACGCGGCAATTTCCATCAGCACCGCGAGCTCTTTCGGCTTGCGGACGCGGGTCTTCAGCCGCTCCCAGGCGCGTTCGGGATGGAAGTCGTAGGTCTTCGGCGAGGTGAGGATCTTCATTTCCTCGCTCACCCATTCGCTGCGGTTGCGCTTCTTGAGATCGGCGTCGAGCTTGGCGAACACATCGCGCAGATGCGTCACGTCGGAGACGGCGTAGTGCAACTGCTCGTCGGTCAGCGGACGACGCGACCAGTCGGTGAAGCGGTGGGTCTTGTCCGGTCGATGGCCGGTCACGCGTTCCACCAGCTGGTCATAGGCGATGCTGTCGCCATAGCCGAGCACCATGGCGGCGACCTGCGTATCGAAGATCGGATGCGGCACCACGCCATTGCGGTGGACCATGATCTCGATGTCCTGCCGCGCCGCATGGAAGACTTTCAGCACCGCCTCGTTGTTCATCAATGCGAAGAACGGTGTGAGATCGATGCCATCCGCCAGCGTATCGACGACGACCGCATCCTCGGCACTCGCCATCTGCACGACGCAGAGCAGCGGGTAATACGTGGTCTCTCGGAGAAATTCCGTATCGACGGTAATGACCGGATGCTGGGCAAGGCGCACACAGGCGGCGGCGAGTTGGTCGGTGGTGGTGATCAGTTCCATAGATGGTCCATAACGCTTTTATCAAGGCGTTCGGCCCAAAACGCGGGCAAGTCAAGGTAATCCGGCAGATTTTTAGATCTGTTGCCGCCAAAAAACGGTTGCTAGGTACCGCAGAATGTCCGCAAAACGCGTTCGTCCGGCGCGGGCGGATGGGTGTAATCGGCCATCTGTGGTTGATCTTCGTAGGGTTTTGACAGCACGGCGACCAGTTTTTCGAATGGGCCGAACTCGTTCTTCAAAGCCGCCTGGATGGCCTCTTCGATACGGTGATTGCGGGGGATAAAAGCCGGGCTGACGGTATTCATGGCCGATGCGCGGGTGACGCCGTCCTCGCGTTCCCGGCTGAGTCGGGTGCGCCATTTGGCAGCCCATTCGTCATAGGCCAGGGGATTGGTGAACTGATCGCGGACGCCGGCGTCGTTGGCCGGATCGGCAGCGGCCGCACCCAGATTGCGGAACGTGTTGGTGAAGTCAGCCTGATTGGCCGTCATGGCCGCTAGCAGATCCTGCACCAGCGCATCGTCGTCGGGCTGCGACGTGAACAGGCCGATCTTCTTGCGCAGGCCATTCTGATAAGCGTCGTTGAAGATGTCGGTGAAGCCGCCCAGCGCGGACTGCGCGCTCTCGATCGCCACCTTCTCATCTGCATCGATGAGCGGCAGCAGCGTCTCGGCAAATCGGGTCAGGTTCCACAGCGCGATCCGCGGCTGGTTCGCATAGGCATAGCGGCCCATCTCGTCGATGGAGCTGAAGACCGTCGCCGGATCATAACTATCGATGAAAGCGCAGGGGCCGTAATCGATGGTCTCGCCGGAGATGGCGCAGTTGTCGGTATTCATCACGCCATGGATGAAACCCACATGCAGCCAACGAGCGACCAGTTCCGCCTGCCGCTTGATCACCGCATCGAGCAAGGCGCGGTAGGGGTGTTCCGCCGCCGCAAGATGCGGATAGTGTCGGGAGATGACGTGATCGGCGAGATGCTTGAGCGCCTCGCTATCCTGCCGCGCGGCAAAAAACTGAAACGTGCCGACGCGAATATGGCTCGAGGCCACACGCGTCAGAACCGCTCCCGGCAACATCGTCTCGCGTTGCACGTGTTCGCCGGTCATCATGGCCGCGAGCGAGCGCGTGGTCGGAATGCCGAGCGCAAACATCGCTTCGCTGACGATGTATTCGCGCAGCACCGGGCCGAGCGCCGCGCGGCCATCGCCTCGGCGGGAGAATGGCGTCGGGCCCGCGCCCTTGAGCTGGATGTCCCGACGCATGCCGCCGTGGTCGATCACTTCGCCGAGCAGGATGGCGCGGCCATCGCCGAGTTGCGCAACGAAATGGCCGAACTGGTGGCCGGCATAGGCCATCGCGAGAGGATCAGCGCCGTCGGGCACGCGCTGGCCGGCGAGCACTTCCACGCCTTCCGGACTGGCCAGCCATGCCGGGTCCAGATTGAGTTGTTTCGCGAGCGCGGCATTCAGCTTGATCAGCCGCGGCTTCTCGACGGGCGTCGGGGTGACGCGGGCGAAGAAATTGGCGGGCAGGGCCGCGTAGCTGTTGTCGAAAGGGAAGTGAACTGTCATGGCCTTAAGATAAGCCCGAGCACGCGATTGGCAACCGTGGCGCTCGCGAACTTCGTGCCCGCGTCGCCCACTTCAGGCGCGCGATTGCGCGCCGGAAGTGGAACGACGGGGCGCTGTCAGGCCGCGCGAACGGTGCTGAGGAACTTGTCGACTTCGCCCCGCAGACGGTTGCTCTCCATGGACAGAGACTGCGCTGCGGCGAGAACCTGTGTCGAGGCAGAACCGGTTTCACCGGCGCAACGATTGACCTCGGTCACCTCATGCGCGACCTGGCTGCTCAATTGCGCGGATTGCTGAACATTGCGGGCAATCTCCTGGGTGGCCGCGCCTTGTTCTTCCACGGCTGCAGCGATGGCCGACGACACTTCCGAGATCAGCGTGATGGTCGTGCCGATCTCTTTGATGGTCTCGACGGTCTCGGAACTGGCGGCCTGCATGCCAGCAATCTGGACAGCGATTTCGTCCGTGGCCTTTGCCGTCTGCGAGGCGAGGGCTTTCACTTCGGCGGCGACCACTGCGAAGCCACGGCCGGCTTCACCGGCGCGTGCCGCTTCGATGGTCGCGTTGAGCGCGAGCAGGTTGGTCTGTTCCGCCACGGCGGTGATCAGCTTGACCACGTCGTCGATGCGGGCCGTCGACTGAGTCAGTCTGGTGATGCTCGCATTGGTCTTGTCGGCCTGCTGAACCGCGGTGGAGGCGATCCGGTTCGACTCATTCACCTGGCGGCCGATCTCGTTCACCGAGCTGGTGATTTCTTCCGTCGCGGCAGCGACCGACTGCACGTTCTGGGAGACGTCGGTCGACGCCGATGCCGCCGAGCCCGACAAGGTCATTGTGAGGTCGGAGGTGTTCGTCAACGTGGTCGCAGATGCTTCCAGCTCGGTCGAGGCCGACGACAGCGACTCTACCAGTTCGCCGATCATGGCCTCGAATTCGCGGGTCGCGCTGTTGATCGTTTCGGCGCGCGCGGCCTTGATTTTGACATCGGCGGTGGCAGCTTCGTCGGATGAGCGCTTGGCGATCAGCGCATCCTTGAAGATCTGCAATGCGCTGGCGATGCGGCCGATTTCGGTGGTTTCGCCCTGATGCGGGATGCTGACATCGAGATCACCGTCGGTCAGCCGGCCCATCGGTGTGAGGATAGAGCCGATGCCGCGCGCGATGTCGCGGACGAGATACAGTGCGGCGCCGATGCCGGTGATTGCGGCGACGACGAGAATGCTGATCATCATCCAGATCGAATTGGCATAGGTCGCATCAGCGTGAGCGCCGGCCGTGCCGGCCCCCTTGTCGTTCAGCTCGGTGAGTTTGGCCAATGTGGCGTCCATCGCGCGGCCGACCGGGACCACCTTCTTCGCATTGATGTCCTTGGCGGCGCTGAGATCGCCCTTGGTCGCCAGCGCCTGCACCACGGTGGCGGCGCTGATGAATTCATTCCACTCCTTGCCGAGCTTGTCGGCGAGTTCGCGCTCGGCGGGCGATGACACCAGCGGTGCATAGGCCTTCGCGGCCTTGTCGAAATCAGCCTTGCGGGCAGCGAGGTTCTTATCGACGTCCGGACGATCGGCATCGGCGACGATCAGATGATCGCGCAGTACTGCCCGAAATCGCGCCGACTGCACGCGCATCTCGCCGATCCAGCGCACGCTGGGCAGCCAGGAATCCTTGATGTCATGGGTGGCTGCGTTCATCGCTCGCATCTGGACGAATGCGAGACTGCCGATAGCGGCGATCGCGACGAACAGAAAGGCAGCACCTCGGCTGGCCAGGATGGCAATGGAGGACACGCAGCAGGCAATGAATGCAGCAAGTTCCAGCTGAAGAGCCTGTCATCAAAATGGACAGGTTTCATCCGACGACCCTGCAGTCGCGGTGGTCAACGTTTGGTAAATTTTGCCGGATCCTTCGCTAAGCGGTTGAAGATACGTATCTTATTACCACAGGAACGGCAGTATCGTGTTGCATTGAACAGCAAGCGTCATCTTTCGCACTGCCCTTAACCGGTGCAGGGGCCAGCATCCTGACGGCCTGACAGGGGTCATTGCCGATCCGGCTCGCCGGCGAAACCTGTCGTCCATTTGGTTGCCGCGCCTGAAACGGTCGGGTAAACCCTGCGCTTCGCGCATAGGCGCGAGCGTCGATTCTGACCTTATTACGTACCTTCCAGGACAATCATGCATCGCTACCGGTCCCACACCTGCGGCGCGCTCCGCGACAGCCATATCGATCAGACCGTGCGCCTGTCCGGCTGGTGCCATCGCATCCGCGACCATGGCGGCGTCTTGTTCATCGACCTCCGCGATCATTACGGCCTGACGCAATGCGTCGCCGATCCGGATTCGCCGGCCTTCAAGATTGCTGAAACGCTGCGTTCGGAATGGGTGGTGCGGATTGACGGCAAGGTCCGTCGCCGGCCCGAAGGCACCGAGAATTCGGAACTGCCGACCGGCGCCGTCGAGATCTATATCGACGAGATCGAAGTGCTCGGTCCCGCCGCCGAACTGCCGCTGCCGGTGTTCGGCGATCAGGACTATCCGGAAGACATCCGTCTCAAATATCGCTTCCTCGATCTGCGTCGCGAGAAGCTGCATCAGAACATCATGACCCGCGGCGCCATCATCGACAGCATGCGCCGTCGCATGAAGGAGGGCGGCTTCTTCGAATTCCAGACACCGATCCTGACGGCGTCGTCGCCGGAAGGCGCGCGCGACTTCCTGGTGCCGTCGCGTATCCATCCCGGCAAGTTCTACGCGCTGCCGCAGGCGCCGCAGCAGTACAAGCAGCTGCTGATGATGTCGGGCTTCGATCGCTACTTCCAGATCGCGCCGTGTTTCCGCGACGAAGATCCGCGTGCCGACCGTCTGCCGGGTGAGTTCTACCAGCTCGATCTCGAAATGAGCTTCATCGAGCAGGAAGACGTGTTCGCGGCGATGGAGCCTGTCATCACCGGCATCTTCGAGGAATTCGCCAACGGCAAGCCGGTCAGCAAGGACTGGCCGCGTATCCCGTACGCCGAAGCGATCCGCAAATATGGCAGCGACAAGCCGGATCTGCGCAATCCGCTCGAGATGCAGGACGTCTCCGAGCATTTCCGCGGTTCGGGCTTCAAGGTCTTCGCGCGCATGCTCGAAGATCCGAAGAACCAGGTCTGGGCGATCCCCGGTCCGACCGGCGGCAGCCGCGCATTCTGCGATCGCATGAATTCCTGGGCGCAGGGCGAAGGTCAGCCCGGCCTCGGCTATATCATGTGGCGCGAGAACAATGAAGGCGCCGGTCCGCTCGCCAACAATATCGGCGCCGAGCGCACCGAAGCGATCCGTGCGGCGCTCGGCATGAAGGCCGGCGATGCCGCGTTCTTCGTCGCCGGCGATCCCGACAAGTTCTACAAGTTCGCCGGCCTTGCCCGTAACAAGGTGGCCGACGATCTGAACCTCGCCGACAAGGAGCAGTACAAGCTCGCCTGGATCGTCGATTTCCCGATGTTCGAATACAACGAGGACGACAAGAAGGTCGACTTTGCGCACAACCCGTTCTCGATGCCGCAGGGCGGTCTCGATGCGCTCAACGGCCAGGACCCGCTGACCATCCGCGCGTTCCAGTACGACATCGCCTGCAACGGTTTCGAGATCGCGTCGGGCGGCATCCGCAATCACAAGCCGGAAGCCATGGTGAAGGCGTTCGAGATCGCCGGCTACGGCGAGGAGACGGTGATCGAACGCTTCGGCGGCATGTATCGCGCGTTCCAGTACGGCGCGCCGCCGCATGGCGGCATGGCGGCCGGCGTCGACCGCATCGTGATGCTTCTGTGCGGCACCAACAATCTGCGCGAGATCTCGCTGTTCCCGATGAACCAGCGCGCCGAAGACCTCCTGATGGGCGCGCCGTCGGAAGCGTCGCCGAAGCAGTTGCGCGAAGCGCATATCCGGCTGAACCTGCCGGAGAAGTAAGGCTGGCGTTATCGCTTGCTACTAATGCGCCGTCACTGCGAGCGAAGCGAAGCAATCCAGTTCTTGGCCTAAGACTGGATTGCTTCGTCGCCATGCTCCTCGCAATGACTGAAACGTTCACGGCGCGGTCTGCGCGTCGATCTGAAACAGCGACACCGCATCCGGGCCGCTGGCTTTCAACACTTCGATCATCTCCAGCAGCCGCATGGTCTGTTTCGGCGTGACGGTGAGGGTCAGCGTGCCGTTAGGCTTGGAGATGAAGGCCGCGATAGCTGTGCCGATCTGGTCTGCATTCGGCTGTGTCACCGCCATCGCCGCGCTCGTGCTTCTGATCTGATCGACCAGCTCGTTGCGCACGGCCTCTGCCGTGATGCCGGTGTTGCGCGCGCGCTGGGCGAGGGCGAGATCGATGCCGCCCAGATCGCGCAATGTCATCTTCAGCACGCCGGGCCTGATCAACGACGTGGTGACGATCGCCTGTGTCGGATTGGTCGTGAACAGATCGCGCAGCACGTTGTCGAGCGACAGCTCGGCATTGAGCGCGAACAATTTGCTGATATCGAAGGTGCCCGGCGCGAGCGTCAGCTTCTTCTCGCTCTCGCGCCAGGTCACGCCGACATCGATATTGGCCGTGGCTTCGTCGATGCCGACATCACGCAGCAGCGTGAACGGCTCGCCGTCCTTTTCATCCAGCGGTCCGGTCATGTTCAGCTTGAGATGAATCCTGCTCGGGATCGGGCCGACGAATTGTCCCCAGGTCAGGCTGGCATCATGCAGCGTGATCTGCTTGCCGCTGCCCTTGTGCGGCGCGACCAGGCCTTTCACCTCGACGCCTTCGAGCAATGTCAGCATGCCCATCATCTCGTCGGTCGACGGCGTGCGGCCGGACGCCGTGAACTTCGCGCTCATGCGCAGCAGGGCCGCGACATCAAATTCCTTGAGGGCGAAGCGGCCGAGCTTGACCGGACCGTTGGGCGACACGCCGTCCAGTCCTTCGATCACGAATTCGCCGATCTTGCCGCTTTCGATGCCGAAGCGCAGCGCGGCCAGCTTCACCGACCCGTCGGGCATCTCAACACTCAGGCCTTTCAGCGAGGTGTCGGCGATGCTCAGCCCTTCATACAGGCTGGGGATCGCTTCCATCACCGCACGGTTCTGGGCGAGGTCGGTCTGCGCGCTGGCCTTGAGCAACAGCGCCGCAAATGCAGGGAGCTTCAATCGCGATGGCTGCGCCTTCATCTCACCGCCGCTGAAACTGTCGATGCGGATCGTGTAGTTCTTGTCCGACTTTAACGTATAGGTGCCCGCGGTCGTCTGACGGATCAGACGATAGGTCTTGGTGTCATTGGCGCCGGCCGGATCGAGCAGCGCGGCCATCGCCAGCATGTCGATATCGTCGGTCTTGATGCCGGCGATCTCACCGGTCACCTGTTCGGTCTTGCCGTACAGGAACGCCGCGGTGAAGTTCATGCGGCCGATGCTGGCCGATGCGATCTTGCCGTCCCGGACATCGCGGATGTCAATGTCGGAATAAGTGTAGCCGGTGCCCGGCGCGATCTTGTCCCCCTCGATGCGCGCCACCAGGCTCGGTGCGGTGATCGAGCCGGCGCGGATCGCGGCCGATTGTTCGAGACCGAAGCGATAAATGTCGAGCGGCGACGACGATGCGGGCTGGCTCTGCAAGCGAGTGGGGCCGCGGAATTGCGCGATCGTGAGCTCCGGCATTGTCAGGGTGATCGTGCCGCCGTCGGGTAGCGCCGCCGTGCCGCTGCCCTCGATGCCGGACATCGAGATCGCATCGGCGGTGAACGCGTCGTTGCCGTCTTGGCCGAGATGCTTGGCGGCAAAGCTGGCGACCTTGATCTTGGCCGGCCGCGGCGCTGCGAATTCGACGGCAATATCGGAAATGGTGACGTCGCGCGTCCACAGGCTGAAGGCGAGGGCGCCATGTTCGGCACGCCCGCCATTGGCACGGATCTGCGCAAAATTCGCTTCGATCTCATTGCTGATGCGATGCTTGATATAGGCTTCGGTGCCGACATAGCCGCCGACGGCAGCGACCGCGACCACGCCGAGGCCGATGATGGTTTTGGACATATGAAACTCCGTTAGCGGGCTGTGGAAAGCGCAGGTGCCTGAATTCGCCTACGCCCGAATGACGGCGCCGGGATCACCATTGCACATGGCAGCGTGTTGTTGCATCACAGTACCCGTTTTTGGTCTTTAGCAGACGAGATGGTCTTTCCTAGACGCTGCGACCCACAGCTAGGTTCGATTCTGCGAAACGATGGCATTATTCCGCGGCAGAGCCAGCCCTGACATGCAGATGGAAGCGGTTGCGCCAATGCCGTCCGGCGGGATAGACATCGCCTGAATCCTTGGCAACCTACTTCCAGTCCTTCCTGTTTGGCCCCGACCGGAGCGCATATGTCATCTCCTTCCTCCGAAGAATTGTCGCGCGCGGCGCTGGCTTATCACCGCTTGCCGAAACCGGGTAAGCTCGAGATCCAGGCCACCAAGCCGCTGGCCAATCAGCGCGACCTCGCGCTTGCCTATTCGCCGGGTGTTGCCGCGCCGTGCATGGCCATCGCCGCCGATCCGAACGAAGCCGCGACATTGACGGCGCGTGCCAATCTCGTCGCCGTGGTGTCGAACGGCACCGCCGTGCTCGGCCTCGGCAATATCGGTCCACTGGCGTCGAAGCCGGTGATGGAAGGCAAGGCCGTTCTGTTCAAGAAGTTCGCCGGCATCGATGTGTTCGATATCGAGATCGCCGCCGAAACCATCGAGCGCGTGGTGGAAACCGTCGCGGCACTGGAGCCGACCTTCGGCGGCATCAATCTCGAAGACATCAAGGGACCGGAGTGTTTCGAGATCGAGGCGCAGCTCAAGGAGCGCATGAAGATCCCGGTGTTTCACGACGACCAGCATGGCACTGCCATCATCGTCGGCGCCGCCATCAAGAATGCACTGCTACTGAACGGCAAGAAGCTGCCGGACGTCAAGATCGTCTGTTCCGGTGCCGGTGCCGCGGCGATCGCCTGTTTGAACCTGCTGGTGTCGCTCGGCGCCAAGCGCGAGAACATCTGGGTCTGCGACATCGACGGCGTCGTGCATGAAGGCCGCAACACGCTGATGGATCGCTGGAAGGCGGTCTATGCGCAGAAGACCGACGCGCGCGTGCTCGGCGATGTGATCGGCGGCGCCGATATCTTCCTCGGCGTTTCCGCGCCCAATGTGCTGACGCCCGAGATGGTCAAGACGATGGCCGACAAGCCGCTGGTGCTGGCGCTCGCCAATCCGGTGCCGGAAATCATGCCGGACGAAGCGCGCAAGGCGAGACCGGATGCGATGATCTGCACGGGGCGTTCGGACTTTCCGAATCAGGTCAACAACGTGCTCTGCTTCCCCTTCATTTTCCGCGGCGCGCTGGATTGCGGCGCCATCGCGATCAACGAAGCGATGAAGCATGCAGCCGTGGATGCCATCGCGCAGCTTGCGCAGGATCCGCCATCCGACGCTGTCACCGCCGGTTTCGAGACCGAGACGCAGGGTTTCGGTCCGGGCTCGCTGATCCCGTCGCCGTTCGATCCGCGCCTGATCCTGCGCATCGCGCCGGCCGTCGCCAAAGCGGCCATGGATTCCGGCGTGGCGTCGCGACCGATTACCAATTTCGAGGAATACACAGCCGGCCTCGAACGTTTCGCGTTCCGTTCCGGCCTGGTGATGAAGCCCGTGTTCGCCAAGGCGAAGACGCAGCCTGTCCGCGTCATCTATGCGGAAGGCGAAGACGAGCGCGTGCTGCGCGCCGTGCAGGTGGTGCTGGAAGAGAAGCTGGCGCGACCGATCCTGGTCGGTCGTCCGTCGGTGGTTGAAGCGCGCATCAAGCGTTTCGGTCTGTCGATCCAGGCCGGGCAGGATTTCGACCTCATCAATCCCGAGGACGATCCGCGCTATCGCTCTTATGTGCAGTCCTATATCGACGTCGCCGGCCGTCGCGGCGCGACGCCCGATGCGGCGCGCACCATCGTGCGCACCAATGCGACCGTGATTGCCGCGCTCGCCGTCATTCGCGGCGAGGCCGATGCGATGCTGTGCGGCGTCGAGGGCCGCTATATGAGCCATCTGCGCCACGTCCGCGAGATCATCGGCTTCCTGCCCGGCGTCAGCGATTTCGCGGCGCTGTCGCTGATGATCACCAGCAAGGGCGCGCATTTTATCGCCGACACCCAGGTGCGTCCGAACCCCAGCGCCGAAGAGCTTGCCGAAATCGCCGTGCTGGCGGCGAACCATGTGCAGCGCTTCGCCATGAAGCCGAAGATCGCCTTCGTGTCGCATTCGGATTTCGGCAGCTACGATACGGACTCGTCACGCAAGATGCGTCGCGCCGCGGCATTGCTGCGTGAGAAGCATCCGGAGATCGAATCCGACGGCGAGATGCAAGGCGATACCGCGCTGTCGGAAGCTGCCCGCAAGATGGTGCTGCCGCATTCGAAGCTCGAAGGTGCCGCGAACGTCCTGATCATGCCGACGCTCGATGCGGCCAATGTCGCCTATCAGATGATCAAGACGCTCGGCGATGCGTTGCCCGTCGGCCCGATCCTGATCGGCCCTGCGCGTCCCGCACATATCCTGACGCCCGGCGTGACCGCGCGCGGCATTCTCAACATGACCGCCGTCGCGGCCGTCGAAGCGCAGGAACGCCGTCACCTGATCTTTCTGGTGACGGCGGCTGTGCGATTTCGGTTCGGCCATGACTCCCGATCACCACGTTCGCAAACGGCCATAGCGGATCGCATCGCTATTGGACCTTTGAATTGTCTTCGAACTTGATCATACTTGTGATGTTCTTGATTTAAAGTCATTGCAGTTTTCGGGGGCTTGAATGCCGGCGTTTATTACTTTCGGGCGTATTTTGTTTGCCGTGATTTTTATCGCCTCGGGAGTCGATAAGTTCATCGATCTCGGCGTCGCCGCCGACAAGATCGCCGCCAAGGTAATTCCGACCCTGCCTGCCGATCTGGCGACCTACACGGCGCAGCTGGAACAGTTCGCCAGGATGGAGCTGAAGCAGATCCTGGCAATCGCCGCCGCCGCTTTGGAACTGATCGGCGGCATCATGATCGCGCTCAATGTCGGTGCGCGTTTCTTCGCGCTGGTGATGGTCGCGTTCGTGATGGCGGCCACGTTCTATTTTCACGATTTCTGGAATCTCACGGGCGCCGATGCGAAGGGCCAGATGATCCATGCGCTGAAAAACCTGTCGCTGATCGGCGGATTGTTCATGATCGCAGGCATCGGCAAGGGCCCGCGCATGGATGGCTATAGCGAGCCGTGATCGCGGCTAGTCACGTCGCCAAGCGGTGACCGTGACATCGTTGGCTTCATCGAGCACGCGCGTCTCGCTCGCTTTCAGCCCATGGCTGACCAGCACGTCTTGCGGTGATTGCTCGGGAACGCCGGGAAAGCAGCCCTGGCCGTCGGGCAGATGAACCCGATGCGCTTCCGACAGCCAGAACACGTCGTAGCGGTCGAGAAACAGACCATAGACCTCCGGGCCGCCGATGATGGCAGCTGATCCGTCGGTGACGCCAGCGGCGTCCGCGGCGGCCTCGAAGGCCGCGCCGGCAGGATTCCAGTAGACGGCCTGCGGGATGTCGTCGGCCATTGCGATGGAATCGATGCTGCGGGTCACGATGAGCCGTCGCCGCACGCGCTGGCGCGGATCGCCATCGCCGGAATTGCGGCCGTGGACGACGAGCGCCGCGCGCTTCAGGCCATCGACGAAGAAGCGGTGGTCGGCCTTGAAACGCAACGCATCGGGCTGCTGGTGAGTTGCGTCGGTCAGCCGGCCGTCGGCGGAGACGATAACGAAGCCTTCAACCTTGATCGCCATTGGACTTGTTATTCCGACACCGTGGTCACGACGCTGCCAACCGGACGCGTGCTCACGGTCGGCAGCTTGGCGTCCTTTGCCAGCGCCTCGTCATAGGAGGCGATGGTCTGCACCGGCGCCTTGGCGCGCATCAGCACGACCTTGTAGCCACCGGCCTTGAGCTTCTGCAGCAGCGTCGGCAGCGCCTCGGCGGTATGCTTCTGAAAGTCGTGCATCAGGATGATGCCCTTGCCGACCTTGTCGAGCTTGGTCATCACATTGCTGACGACCTGTTCGGACTTGCGCGTCTTGAAGTCGAAACTGTCGATGTCGCAGGAGAAGATCGCCATGTTGCGCTCACCCAGATAAGTGACGATTTCCGGTGGATGCTGCAGGGCCGGGGCGCGGAAGAAGGGGGCGGGGGCGGCGCCCAGCGCCCATTTCACGGCGCTGAAACCTTTCTCGATCTCGTCCTTGCGCTGCTGCTCATTCAGCTTCTTGCTGGTCAGCGCGACATGCGCCCAGGTATGGCCACCGATGGTGTGGCCGGCGGCGGCCACCTGCTTGAGGATTTCCGGGTGGTAGGTGGCGTGCTTGCCGATCGGGAAGAACACCGCGCGGACGCATTCGTCGGCCAGCGCCTTCAGCACGGCGGGGGTGGTGGTCGGCCAAGGGCCGTCGTCGAAGGTCAGCACCACTTCCTTGTCGCGCAGGAAGTCGAGCTGCTTGAAATGCTCGAAGCCGAAACCCGGGCCGCCGGTGGTGTCGATCTCGACCACGCGCGAGACGCCGAGTGCGTTGGGATCGGCACAGGCGGGTGCCTTGGCGGCGGCGGGAGCTGCAGCCGGAGCCGGGGCGGCAGCTTTCGGCGCCTGCGCCAGCGCGGGCATCGCCCAGAGCGACAGCGCGCCCGCCAAAATCACACCTGTCGATCTGCGCATGACGTCCCCCGTGGGCCGGCCTGATCGGGCCGGCCGAGAATAGATTGACGCCAAGTCTAACGTGATTTCACCGGCCGCCGCCATCGGATTGACGGGCGCTTTGCGTCATCGGCGCTGCAGTGTCCACATGCTTTCCCCGATCCGCCCTCGGCCGCGTTTCGTTGCACATGTCGAACAGCCGCGTTCTTGGATGCGCGCGGAAGACGTTTGCCCTTCTTGTCCCTCCCCGGAGCGCAGCGAATGGGGAGGGTGGCTGGCCGAAGGCCAGACGGGTGGGGTCTCTCCCCACGCTCTGACGTCACGTGGGGAAAGACCCCACCCGGCTTCGCTCTGTGAGCTTCGCCGCGGCGCGGCCCCGGCCCTCCCACTGCGCGGCGTCGCCGCTGGAGGGAGGGGCACGTCTGTCCACGGCACTTTCTCGAACACGTCATTCCCTGAAACATGATTCCGCCATCTCGCGGCGCCCATGGCGTCCGAGGTGTGAGCATTTCTCCCCGCGAGACATGAGGGGAGGCGGCACGCCGTAAGGCGCGTTGGGTAGCTTTTGACGCTGCTCCTGCCTGCTGGATCGCCAGCAAACCTGAGCCGCGCAACGCCTTACGGCGCGCCACCGCGACGTTTTTCCAGCCGAAGGACCGTTCTTCCGGGCAAAGGCAGTTGACCCCGAGGGGTCCGGCAGTTTCCTGCCTGTCGCCAGTGCCGCGTCCAGCCGCGCCATAGCGGCAGACCCCCGTAGTGGGGTCGGACGGTGACCCTCGACCACCCGAGTGTGTGAAGCTGCGTTGGCTTCACACCCGCAGGCGCCGCATCCACGTTCCGCCCAAAAGACGCCTCATGAGAGCGCCCCTCGCGAACGAGACAAGAGGGACTATGGCGGGAATGGGAATTTTGTCAAGAACAGATTAAGAACATGTTAGGCTGGCTCAGCAGCAGTGTTCCCTTTCCCGCCGTTGCGGGGGAGGGCCAGGGTGGGGGTACCTCCGCGGGCGCCGGTGCTTGCGGCTGCCCCCTCCCCGACCCTCCCCCGCAAGCGGGAGAGGGAGAAGAGGAGTGCTCAACCGAGTCGGCTTGGTCTCGCAGACGATCAGACCGCCAAATCCTTGGACCCACTCGCCATATATGGTATCCCCGCGCAGTTCCTGACCACCACCCGAGACCGCTCGCGCGCTTGCTCTTGGCCGCGGCGGTGGAGATATGCCCCCGATGAACAGTCCGGCCCATAACGCCTCGTTTTTCTCAGCCTCGCTTACCCAGGCCGATCCCGAAATCGCCGCAGCGATCAAAGGCGAACTCGGTCGCCAGCGCCACGAGATCGAATTGATCGCGTCGGAAAACATCGTCAGCCGCGCCGTGCTGGAAGCGCAGGGCTCGGTGATGACCAACAAATATGCCGAGGGCTATCCGGGCGCGCGCTATTACGGCGGCTGCGAGTTCGTGGACGTGGCCGAGACGCTGGCGATCGAGCGCGCCAAAAAACTGTTCGGTGCGCAATTCGCCAATGTGCAGCCGAATTCCGGCAGCCAGATGAATCAGGCGGTGTTCCTGGCGCTGCTGCAGCCGGGCGATACCTTCATGGGTCTCGACCTCGCGGCCGGCGGCCATCTCACCCACGGCTCGCCCGTCAACATGTCCGGCAAGTGGTTCAAGCCGGCGCACTACACCGTGCGGCCGGACGACCAACTGCTCGACATGGACGCCATCGCCAAGCAGGCGGAAGAGGTGAAGCCGAAGCTGATCATCGCCGGCGGCTCCGCCTATTCGCGCGCCTGGGACTTCAAGCGGTTCCGCGAAATCGCCGACAGCGTCGGTGCCTATCTGCTGGTGGACATGGCGCATTTCGCCGGGCTCGTCGCCGGTGGCGCGCATGACTCGCCGGTGCCGCATGCGCATGTCACCACCACCACGACGCACAAGTCGCTGCGCGGTCCGCGTGGCGGCCTGATCCTCACCAATGACGAGGCGCTGCACAAGAAGCTGAATTCGGCGATCTTCCCGGGCCTGCAGGGCGGCCCGCTGATGCATGTGATCGCCGCCAAGGCCGTTGCCTTCAAGGAAGCGATGCAGCCGGAATTCAAGACCTACGCCGCCAATGTCGTGGCCAACGCCAGGGCGCTGGCCGAGACGCTGCGCACGCAGGGCTTCGATATCGTCTCCGGCGGCACCGACAACCATCTGATGCTGGTGGATCTGCGTCCGAAGGGCTTGAAGGGCAACGTGTCGGAGAAGGCGCTGGTCCGCGCCGGCCTGACCTGTAACAAGAACGGCGTGCCGTTCGACCCGGAAAAGCCGTGGATCACCTCGGGCATCCGCCTCGGAACGCCTGCCGCCACCACCCGTGGTTTCGGCACCGACGAGTTCAGGCAGGCCGGCGAGATGATCGCCGAAGTGCTGAGCGCCGTCGCGCAATCCGGTGACGGTGCCGCGCCGCTGGTGGAAGCCGCGGTGAAAGACAAGGTGAAGGCGCTGACGGATCGTTTCCCGATCTATCAGTAACCGGTTCGTTCAATTGTTGTCGTCATTGCGAGGCACGAAGCGACGAAGCAATCCAGTGTTTGCTAGTAGCTTTCTGGATTGCTTCGCTTCGCTCGCAATGACGGGGAGATAAGTCACCATGCGCTGCCCGAACTGCAACAGCCTCGATACGCAGGTGAAGGACTCGCGGCCCACCGAGGACTCCTCGGTGATCCGCAGGCGGCGCGTGTGCATTGCCTGCAATTTCCGCTTCACCACTTTCGAGCGCGTGCAATTACGCGAGCTCACGGTGATCAAGCGCAACGGCCGACGGGTGCCGTTCGATCGCGACAAGCTGGTGCGCTCGCTGCAAATCTCGCTGCGCAAGCGTCCGGTGGATCCGGAGAAGGTCGAGACCATGGTATCGGCCATCGTGCGCGAGCTCGAAAGCGGCGGCGAGGCGGAAATTTCGTCGGAGGCGATCGGCGAGATCGTGATGGAGCATCTGCGCGTGCTCGACGACGTCGCCTATGTCCGCTTCGCTTCGGTGTATCGCGACTTCCGCGAGGCGAAGGATTTTCAGGCGCTGCTCGGCGAGTTGCATACCGAAGATGCGCCGCTCGACGAAGGCGGCCGGCCCAAGGCCGCGCAGAAATGATCTTCCGCATCCTGGAGGATCAGCACCGGCAGAAGTTCTCCGACGCCAAGGCGCAGAGGGCGGATGACCTCCGCTATATGCAATTGGCGTTGACGCTGGGCCGACGCGGGCAGGGGCGGACATGGCCGAACCCCGCCGTCGGCGCGGTGATCGTGAAGGATGGAAACATTCTGGGCCGCGGCTGGACGCAGCGAAGCGGACGTCCGCATGCGGAGCCCGTGGCGCTGGCGCAGGCGGGCGCAACGGCCAAAGGTGCGACGCTCTATGTGACGCTGGAGCCGTGTTCGCATTTTGGAAAGTCGCCACCGTGCGCTGATGCGATCATTGCGGCCGGCATCGCGCGCGTGGTGGCGGCGATCGAGGATCCCAATCCCGAGGTGGCTGGACAAGGCCATGCACGGCTGCGCGCGGCCGGTATCCAGGTCGATGTCGGACTGTGCGCCAATCAAGCGGCGCGCGATCACGCCGGCCATTTTCGCCGTGTGCGCGACCACCGCCCGCATGTGGTGCTGAAGCTTGCGGTGTCGCCGGACGGCAAGATTGCCGCGGCCGGCCGCACGCCGGTTGCCGTCACCGGCGAGCGCGTGCGGTCGCGCGTGCATCTGCTGCGCGCGCAATGCGATGCGGTCCTGGTCGGCATCGGCACGGTGATATCGGACGATCCCGAACTGACATGTCGGCTGCCGGGCATGGCGAAGCGTTCGCCCGTGCGCGTGGTGCTCGATCGTGCACTGCGCATCTCGGGCAACTGCAAACTGGTGCATTCTGCCCGCACCACGCCGCTCTGGGTGATGACCTCGAATATCGCCGAAGCACCTGCCGCAATGGCGCTGGGTGCAGCGGGTGCACAGGTGCTGCGCGTGCCCGCGGTGACATCGCCGCTGCCGGGGCTGGATTTGCCGGCGGTGCTGAAGTGCCTGGCCGAGAAGGGCATCACAAAACTGCTGGTGGAAGGCGGCGCGAAGGTCGCATCGACTTTCGTGACGGCCGGGTTGGTCGATGAAGTCTGGCTGTTCCAGGGGGCGAACGACATTGGTGATGATGGGATCACCGCGCTGGACGCATTGCCGTTGAGCGCCATCACCGGCTCGCCGGATTTTGCTGTGCGTGGTAGCGAGACGATCGAGAACGACACGCTCACTATTTATGAGCGTAGCTAACTCCGCCCCTCCTGCTGAGGAGGCGCGCAAGCGCCGTCTCAAACCATGCGATGGTCGGGCCCTGTAATGACCGCCATCCCCCGAGACGCGCGCAAGGGCGCGCTCCTCAGGATGAGGACCGGGTCAGGACGAAGAAAGAGAGCTTCATGTTTACCGGCATTGTCACCGATATCGGCGTGATCGAAAGCCTGACGCCCGTGGCGCAGGGGCAGCTGCATCGGCTGCGCATCATGTGCGACTACGACCAGACCACCATCGCCGATGGTGCGTCGATTGCGAATAACGGCGTCTGTCTCACGGTGGTCGCCTCGGGCACGGCCAATGGCAAAACCTGGTTCGACGTCGATGCGGCCGCGGAGACGCTGGCGCTGACCACGGCCAAGCATTGGCAGGTCGGCACCAGGCTCAATCTGGAGCGCGCGCTGAAGATCGGCGACGGGCGCGGCGGCCATATCGTCGCCGGCCATGTGGACGGCATCGCCACCATCGTGGCGCGCGACAATCTGCCGGACATGGCGCGGATCACCTTCCGCACCACGCGCGAATTGGCCAAATTCATCGCGACCAAGGGCTCGATCACGCTGGATGGCGTGTCGCTCACGGTCAATACGGTGTCCGACGTCGAATTCGCCGTGCTGATCATCCCGCATACGCTGAGCGTCACCACGCTGGGCGCGAGCTGGCAGACCGGCGCCGAGGTCAATATCGAGGTCGATCTGATGGCCCGCTACGCGGCGCGGCTGACGGAAATGGCTTGACGCAGCGTTCTCAGCCGCCCCGCATTGCCGCTTGGCTTCACCGCCCGCGGCGACTAAAACCCTGCGCAACCCACTGAAATCGAACGGAAGACGATGGCCGACCCGCGACGTGCCCCTTTGAAGGACCAGACCGACATTTCAGGCGCGCATGCGCTGATCGTCGAGGCCCGGTTCTATGACGATATCCAGGACGCCATGCTCAAGGCGGCGATTGCGGAACTGAAGGCCGCAGGCGTCTCGTACGACGTGCTCACCGTGCCCGGCGCGCTGGAAATCCCGGCCGCGATCGCCATTGCGGTAGAAGCGGCTGAGAACACCGCCAAGCCCTATGATTGCGCCATCGCGCTCGGCTGCGTGGTGCGCGGCGATACCATCCATTTCGAGATCGTCTCCATGGAGTCGTCGCGGGGACTCATGGATTACTCCGTGCAGCAGCGGTTCCCGCTCGGCAACGGCATCATCACCGTCAATACCGAGGAACAGGCCTGGGCCCGCGCCAAGGCCTCCGAGCTCAACAAGGGCGGCGACGCCGCGCGCGCCGCTCTGGCGATGCTGCGCATCAAACGCCGACTGGCGAAGGCTTGATCGATGGGTGAATTCAAGAAGCCGGAGCCGCGAGGGGACTCAAAAGGCGAGCGCAAGGCCAACCGTCGTGGTGCTGCTCGACTCGCCGCCGTGCAGGCGCTGTATCAGATGGATGTCGGCGGCACCGGCATCAACGAAGTGCTGGCCGAGTTCGAGAGTTTCTGGATGGGCAGCGAGGTCGAGGGCGACCAGTATCTGCCGGCCGAGGGCGCGTTCTTCCGCGACGTCGTGCAGGGCGTGCTGCGCGACCAGAAAGAGCTCGATCCGATGATCGACGACGTGCTGTCGCGCGGCTGGCCGCTGGCGCGCGTCGAGGCGATCCTGCGCGCGGTGATGCGGGCAGGGGCCTATGAGCTGCAGCACCGCAAGGACATTCCGGGCCGTGTGGTCGTGTCGGAATATGTCGACGTCGCCCACGCCTTCGTGGAACGCGACGAGACCGGTATGGTCAATGCGGTGCTCGATCAGATAGTTTACGCGCTGACGCCACTTGTCGTCCCACGCGAAAGCGGGGGACCCAGTAGACACGTTCGGAAGTTGCTAGAACCGGAACGCCGCCGTTTACTGGGTGCCCGGTCAAGCCTGGCGATGACAGTCTGAGAACGAGGCGAGGGGCGCAAATGTCATCCGGCGAAGACTCCCTCATCTCCCGCTATTTCGCGCCGCTGGCGACCGATCCCGGCGCGTTCGGGCTGCGCGATGACGCGGCTGTCCTGACAACCATCGGCGAGGACATCGTCGTCAACACCGACGCCATCGTCGAAGGCGTGCATTTCCTGCCCGACGATCCCCCTGACAGCATCGCCCGCAAGGCGTTGCGCACCAATCTCTCCGACCTCGCCGCCAAGGGGGCGGAGCCGGCCGGATTCGTGCTGACGCTGGCGCTGACGTCGCGTGATGAGACTTGGCTGGCGGGATTCGCGCGTGGGCTCGGCGAGGATATCGCGACGTATGGCTGCCCGTTGCTCGGCGGCGACACGGTGTCCACGCCGGGGCCGCTGATGGTGTCGGTCACCGGTTTCGGCCGGGTGCCGCAAGGACGGATCGTGCGCCGCGCCGGCGCCCAGGTCGGCGATCGGATCGTGGTCACCGGCACCATCGGTGATGCCGCTTTGGGCCTGGCCTTGTTGCAGGGGCGGCTGGCCTCGTCGAACGAGGAGCCGCTGATCGCGCGTTACCGCGTGCCACAGCCGCGCACGACACTGGCGCGTGCAGTGCGGGAGCATGCGACCGCGTCGATGGACGTGTCGGACGGGCTGGCCGGCGATCTCGCCAAACTATGCAAGGTGTCGGGCGTCGCCGCGGTGATCGAGGCGGCACAGCTGCCATTGTCGGCGCCGGCCAGCGCATTGCTGGAGGCCGGCATGATCGCTATCGAAACGCTGGTGGCGGGTGGCGACGACTACGAAATTCTCTGCACCATGCCAAAGACGCGTCTGGCATCCTTCATGGCGCAGGCGACAGCGGCGGGTGTTGCCGTCACCGACATCGGCGAGGTGATTGCCGGCGATGCGCCACCGCGTTTTGTCAATGCGGATGGACAGGACATCGCCCTGCAACGGTTTTCCTATCAGCACTTCTAGGCGCCGCTGCCGTCGAATGATGTGAGCTCAGCTTATCCCTCTACGCCTTTGAGCTACATCAACTCCAAATATCCTGTTTGACGCATCGGCTGCCGTTGCACGCCGATACCGATTTTGCCATGCTCGTGGCACGAGAGGTCGTCCACACGTTCTCCGGGCAGGCCTCCGATCAAACGCGCCACCTGAACAAGGCGCCGGGCAGGAAGGACTGAGGCAGTTACCATGACAGCATTGTGGGTGATCGTGCTCTGCGGGGCACTGTCGATCGTTTACGCGATCTGGGCGACGGGTTCGGTGTTGAAGGCGGATGCCGGAAATGCGCGAATGCAGGAAATTGCAGCGGCCGTGCGCGAAGGCGCCCAAGCCTATCTGCGGCGGCAATATCTCACCATCGGCATCGTCGGCGTCGTCATCTTCGCGTTGCTGGCTTACTTCCTCGGCATGCTGGTCGCCATCGGCTTCCTGATCGGCGCGGTGCTGTCGGGTGCTGCCGGCTTCATCGGCATGAATGTCTCGGTGCGCGCCAATGTCCGCACTGCACAGGCGGCGACGGTGTCGCTCGCCGGCGGTCTCGAACTCGCGTTCAAGGCCGGCGCCATCACCGGCATGCTTGTGGCCGGCCTGGCATTGCTCGGCGTCACCATCTATTTCGGCTATCTCACACATGTGCTGAATCTGGCCGCCAACAGCCGCACCGTGATCGATGCGCTGGTCGCGCTCGGCTTCGGCGCATCGCTGATCTCGATCTTCGCGCGGCTCGGCGGCGGAATCTTCACCAAGGGCGCCGACGTCGGCGGCGATCTTGTCGGCAAGGTCGAGGCGGGCATTCCCGAAGACGACCCGCGCAACCCCGCCACCATCGCGGACAATGTCGGTGACAATGTCGGCGACTGCGCGGGCATGGCGGCCGACCTGTTCGAGACTTACGCGGTCACGGCCGTTGCCACCATGGTGCTGGCGGCGATCTTCTTCGCCAGTTCACCGCTGCTGGTGAACATGATGACGCTGCCGCTGGCCATCGGCGGCATCTGCATCCTGACCTCGATCGCCGGCACCTTCTTCGTCAAGCTGGGCGCGAGCCAGTCGATCATGGGCGCCTTGTACAAGGGCCTGATCGCGACCGGCGTGCTGTCGCTGTTCGGCGTTGCCGGGGTGATCTACTGGCTGGTCGGCTTCGGCCCGCTGGCAGGCGTCAAGTATACAGGACTTGCGCTGTTCGAATGCGGTGTCGCCGGTCTGGTGGTGACGGCGCTGATCATCGTGATCACCGAATACTACACCGGCACCGACTATCGCCCGGTCAAGTCGATCGCGGCATCATCGGTCACCGGCCACGGCACCAATGTGATCCAGGGTCTCGCCATCTCGAGGGAGTCGACCGCCGGTCCAGCGCTCGTCATCATCGCCGGCATTCTGGTCACCTACAGTCTGGCCGGCCTGTTCGGCATCGCCATCGCCACCACGACGATGCTCGCGCTGGCCGGCATGATCGTGGCGCTGGATGCCTTCGGCCCCGTCACCGACAATGCCGGCGGCATTGCCGAAATGGCGGGCCTGCCGAAGGAGGTCCGCAAGGCCACCGACGCGCTGGATGCGGTGGGCAACACCACCAAGGCGGTCACCAAGGGCTATGCGATCGGCTCGGCGGGCTTGGGCGCCCTTGTGCTGTTCGCGGCCTATAATGAAGATCTCAAATTCTTCATCGCCAATGCCGCGAAGTATCCGTACTTCCAGGGGGTGATCCCCGACTTCTCGCTGAACAATCCCTATGTGGTGGTCGGCCTGCTGTTCGGCGGACTGCTGCCCTATCTGTTCGGCGCCATGGGCATGACCGCGGTGGGGCGTGCAGCCAGCGCGATCGTCGAGGAAGTGCGGCGCCAGTTCCGCGAAAAGCCGGGCATCATGCAGGGCACCGACAAGCCGGATTACGGCCGCGCGGTGGACCTGCTGACCAAGGCGGCGATCAAGGAAATGATCATTCCGTCGCTGCTGCCGGTGCTGTCGCCGATCGTGGTGTACTTCCTGATCTACGGCATCGCGGGCGGCGGTGCGGCGGGCAAGTCGGCGGCGTTCTCCGCAGTCGGTGCGATGCTGCTCGGCGTCATCGTCACCGGTCTGTTCGTGGCGATCTCGATGACCTCGGGCGGCGGCGCTTGGGACAATGCCAAGAAGTATATCGAGGACGGCCATTTCGGCGGCAAGGGTTCGGATGCGCATAAGGCAGCCGTGACCGGCGACACCGTCGGCGATCCCTATAAGGACACGGCGGGCCCCGCCGTGAACCCGATGATCAAGATCACCAACATCGTGGCTCTGCTGCTGCTGGCGATTTTGGCGCATTGAGCGGTAACGCGTCAGGCGATGAGACCAGCGTAAGCCGCCGGGTCTCCTCGCTCAAACGCCCACTGGACGAGCGTGACATCGAAT
>JAPLPC010000426.1 GCA_026400425.1 Hyphomicrobiales bacterium
TGGCGCAGGTCGTTGATGCCGTATTTCAGCATCGCGATGCGATCGATGCCCATGCCCCAGGCGAAGCCCTGATACACATCGGGATCGATGTCGCAGGCGCGCAGCACGTTCGGATGCACCATGCCGCAGCCGAGAATTTCCAGCCAATCCTCGCCTTCGCCGAAGCGAATCTCGTTCTTGTCGCGGCGGCACTGGATATCGACTTCCAGCGACGGCTCGGTGAACGGGAAGAACGACGGGCGGAAGCGCATATTGACGTGATCGACCTCGAAGAACGCCTTGCAGAATTCCTGCAGGATCCATTTGAGGTGGCCGAGATGCGAAGTCTTGTCGATGACGAGCCCTTCGACCTGATGGAACATCGGTGTGTGCGTCTGGTCCGAGTCGCTGCGATACGTGCGGCCCGGGCAGATCACGCGGATCGGCGGCTTCTGGGTCAGCATGGTGCGCACCTGCACCGGCGACGTATGGGTGCGCAAAAGCAGGCGCGAACCGTCTTCCTTCGGATTGAAGTAGAAGGTGTCGTGCATTTCGCGGGCCGGATGGCCTTCGGGGAAATTCAGCTTTGTGAAGTTGTAATCGTCGGTCTCGATGTCCGGCCCTTCGGCGACGGCAAAGCCCATATCGGCGAAGATCGTCGTCAGTTCGTCCCAGGTCTGGCTCAGCGGATGGATGCGGCCGAGCTCGGCCGGATTGTCACGCAGCGGCAGCGTGACGTCGATGGTCTCGGAGGCGAGACGTGCATCCAGTGCGGCAGACTTCAGCACGTCGCGGCGCGCGGTCAGGGCCTGCGTCACGGCGTCCTTGGCGAGGTTGATCGCAGCGCCCTCGGTCTTGCGCTCGTCCGGCGTCATCTTGCCGAGCGTGGCGAGCAGCGCCGAGATCGAGCCCTTCTTGCCGAGCGCGCCGACTCGCACGGCTTCCAGTGCGGCTTCGTCGGATGCGCTGGCGATATCCGCCAAAATGGTCTGTTGGAGCGTCGTCAGGTCGGACATCGGCAACCTCGATCAAAGAGGCGTGCGCCTCTTGCTGTTGCGTCCCCAAGGGAGTTCGGGGGCGCCGTTCTACAGCACGGTTTTGCAGGGATTTAAGACGCCAATGGCCGGAACAGACGCGCGTGAAGCGCTGCTGCCCGGCCATGACAATGTCGATAGATCCGCGGGGCGGAGAGCTTACGCTGCGAGAGCAGCTTTGGCCTTCTCAGCGATCGCGTTGAACGCCGCCGGTTCGTTGATCGCGAGATCAGACAGAACCTTGCGGTCGACAGTGATGCCGGACTTGGCAAGACCGTTGATAAACACGCTGTAGGTCATGCCGAGCGGACGGACGGCAGCGTTGAGACGCTGGATCCAGAGCGCGCGGAACGTGCGCTTCTTGCGCTTGCGATCGCGGAACGCATATTGGCCGGCCTTATCGACGGCGGCCTTGGCGGCGCGGATGGTGTTCTTGCGACGACCGCGAAAACCCTTGGCGAGCTTGTAGACTTTCTTGTGCTTGGCATGAGCCGTCACACCGCGTTTGACGCGAGCCATGACTGATCTCCTTCATCTGAAATAACAAAAGGGGGTGAATGCACTGCGCGCATGGCGCAGTGGCAGGCGATCAGGCGTTTGGCAGGAAGTACTGCTTGATATTCTCGCCATCGGTCTTGAACAGCACGCGGGTGCCGCGGAGCTGACGAATCTGCTTCTTCGTCCGCTTGATCATACCGTGGCGCTTACCGGCATGGGCCGACACAACTTTGCCGGTGCCGGTGACTTTGAAGCGCTTTTTAGCGCCCGACTTGGTCTTCAACTTGGGCATTTTGCTCTCCTCTAGCCACGCAGAAAACGCCCCGGAGGGCGCTGCATCGGCCGAAAATGCTCGTTAGAGCGTTGATTGTGCTCGATTATTTCCGGAATGAAATAAATCGTCACGGACGTCGCCACGGCAGCCCTTGATCAGCCGGTCGACGAAGCCGGGCTTATGGCAGAGATGCGACAGGTTGGCAACGTTTAACGCGCTGTAACTTTTAGCCTAAAAGATGGCCCGGGTCTGGCCGACTAGGCTATGGATGCCTATCTGCTGCGAAGCAATCGATCATCGAAAGGACACCAACAATGGTCCGCAATCGACGCACCGCCCGCGCGGTCGCCATCCAGCAAGAAACCGCCGCGCAAGCCGCCGCAGGATGGCTGTTCGTGGCCGCCGGCCTTGCCGCCGTCACCGCTCTCGCCGGAGCGCTCACCTTCGTGCTGGGCTGAGCCCGCGGCTCAGGCCTCGTTCATCCCCCTTAACATCGTCGGCTGAAAGAATCGGCTCAAAGAAAAGGCCCGCCAGATCGACGGGCCGCAATTCTTGTTTGTGCCGGAGCGCTCAGCGCGGGGCGAGAACCATCACCACCTGACGGCCTTCAAACTTGGCGTCCTGCTCCACCTTGGCGAATTCGGCGACGTCCGCCTTCACCTTGTCGAGCAGCTTGGTGCCGATCTCCTGGTGGGCCATTTCGCGGCCACGATAGCGCAAGGTGATCTTGACCTTGTCGCCTTCTTCGAAGAACCGCTGCATCGCGCGCATCTTCACGCCATAGTCATGGTCGTCGATCATCGGGCGGAGCTTGATCTCCTTGATTTCGACGGTCTTCTGGCGCTTGCGCGCTTCGGCGGCTTTCTTCTGCGCCGAATACTTGAACTTGCCGTAGTCCATGATCTTACAGACCGGCGGCGCCACGTTCGGCGAGATTTCGACGAGATCCATGCCGGCCTCGCCAGCCATGCGAATAGCCACGATCGTCTCGACGGTACCGTGATTGGTACCTTCCTGGTCGATCAGCTGGACCTGGGCATTGCGTATTTCATCATTGGTGCGCGGCCCATCTTTGGCTGCAGTGGGCGGGGCTCTGTTCGGACGGCGAATGGGGTATTCTCCAATGTTATGATGGGAAGGCGGTAGTTTGTCGGAATAAGGCGTCTGGAGCAAGCAAACTCACGCAACACGGTGCCAGATCGCTTAAACACGCGGCCTTTTCGCCACGCCCAACCCGACATCCCTCCGCCAACCGGACGCAGCCCACATAGAGTGCCGCTGCCGGTTCCGCAAGCGCAAGTTCCGTTGTGCAACGCTGCAGCGCCGTTGACGTTCCAGCCGCGTTCCAGCAAACATCACAGCAGTTACAACGGGATGGAGATGGTTCCATGACCAACTCGATGGCTTCGGCACGATGACTTTGGCGATGGTACCCGATCCCACTTTCATCACCGCCGGCTCCGGGCCTGCGAGCCGGCAGATCGCCATGCGGGTGCGCGAAGGCGCGGCGCCGGGCGTGTTCTGGATGAGCGGCTTCAAGTCCGACATGCAGGGCGGCAAGGCCGTCGCGCTAGATGAATGGGCCGCCCAGCACGGCCGCGCCTGCGTGCGCTTCGATTATTCCGGCCATGGCGAATCCGGCGGCAACTTCGCGGACGGCACCATCGGCGATTGGCTGGAGGATGGCCTCGCGGCCTTCGATGCTGCCTGCCAGGGACCGCAGATTGTGGTCGGATCGAGCATGGGCGGCTGGATGGCGCTGCTCTTGGCGCGCGCCATCGCCCGGCGTGAAACGGCCGGCCGCGCCTCGCTGCGCGCGCTGGTGCTGATCGCGCCAGCGCCGGATTTCACCGAGGAGCTGATGTGGAAGCAATTCTCGCCGGACATCCGGGCGGAGATCGAAACCACCGGGCAGTGGTTGCGGCCGTCGGACTATGGCGAGCCCTATCCGATCACGCGGCGTCTGATCGAGGAAGGCCGCAATCATCTACTGCTCGGCAGCTGCATCGATGTCGGCTGCCCCGTGCGTATTCTGCAGGGACGGCAGGATCCCGATGTGCCGTGGCAACACGCGTTCCGGCTGGCTGAGCGTCTGCCGAGCGAAGATGTGGTGCTGACCATGATCCAGGATGGCGATCACCGCCTGTCGCGGCCGCAGGACATCGGAAGGCTGCTGGCGACGGTGGCGGAGTTCTGAGGTCGTCGGCAACGCAGCTGTGGTGGGCAAAGCTGTGGAGTGGGCAAAGCGCAGCGTGCCCACCATGACACGCTTGCAGCTTGATGGTGGGCACGCTGCGCTTTGCCCACCCTACAGGCTACACTGCGCGTGACCACTCGGCACGAACAGACTCGTCCTCTTCGGTATCCATCGCCGTCGCGCTGAGTTCGGCGAATGCCTCGTCTGACTGTAGCTGCGCCAGCGCCCACACGGCCGCGCCGCGCACCAGCGGGTTCTCGTCGCCCAGCAAACGCGTGGCATCGTCGATCAGCGTCGCATCGTCCGAATTGCCGATCGCGATCAGCACATTGCGTAAAAAGCGATTGCGGCCGATGCGCTTGACCGGGGATTTCGTAAACAGCGCGCGAAAAGCCGTGTCCGCGCCGCGAGTTTCGCCTCGTGGCCGTCATGCGCGAACTTGTTCCAGGGGCACGCCGCCAGACAATCGTCGCAGCCATAGATGCGGTTGCCCATGGCCTTGCGAAATTCGTGCGGGATCGGCCCTTTATGTTCGATGGTGAGATAGGAAATGCAGCGCCGCGCATCGAGGCGATAGGGCGCGATGAAGGCCGAGGTCGGGCAACTGTCGAGGCACGACCGACACGAGCCGCATCGATCTTCCATCGGTTCGTCGCGCGGCAGATCGAGCGTGGTGAAGATCGCGCCGAGAAACAGCCATGAGCCAAACTCGCGCGAGACCATATTGGTGTGCTTGCCCTGCCAGCCGAGACCCGCAGCAGACGCCAGTGGCTTCTCCATCACCGCGGCCGTATCGACGAACACCTTCACCTCGCCGCCGGCCTCAGCGATCAGCCAGCGCGCCAGCTGCTTGAGCCGCTTCTTGATGAGGTCGTGATAGTCGTCACCACGCGCGTAGACCGAGATGGCGGCACGGGATCGCTCGGCGAGGATCGCGGTCGGGTCGTCGTCGGGGCCGTAATTCATGCCGAGCATGATCACGGAGCGGACGTCCTGCCACATGACCTTCGGATCGGCGCGGCGGCCGGGATTGTCGGCAAGCCACTCCATCTCGCCATGCGCCCCGACCTGTAGAAAGGCTTCGAGATTGACGCGCGCGCCGTCAATGGCGGCCGGGTCGGTGATGCCGATTGCGTCGAAGCCGAGCGTCTGCGCGTCGCGTGCAAGTCTTTCCCTCAGATCCGCAGCAAGTGGCGTGGCGCCGTCAGCGCTCAGAAATCGAGATCCACATAGGTCCGCGAGGCCGGCACGCCCGCCAGCCACTCGCTCAGCAGCGGTCGGAACGACGGACGTGACTTGATCCGTGCGTACCAGGCCTTCGCCGCGTCGTCCTCGCTCCATGGCACATCGCCCAGATAGTCGATCGCCGACAGATGCGCTGCCGCGACCAGATCCGCATAACTCATTCGATCGCCGGCGAGGAAGTTTCGCGTCCGCGCCAGCCAGCCGATATAGGCCAGATGATAGCGCACATTGGTATTGGCTGCGCGGATCACATCCATCGATGGCGCGCCGCCGCCGATATCCTCGCTCATGAAGCGCTTATAAATGCGTTCGGTGACGAGAGGGCCAGAGGCTTCTTCGAAGAATTTCTCGTTGAACCACGCCATCAGGCGGCGCACTTCAATGCGCTCGGCCATGGATGTCGGCAGCAGGCGACGATCCTTCGCGTCCTGTCCGTGCACCTCGTCGATATATTCGGCGATGATGCTGGCGCCGGGAATCGGTGGCGTGTCGTCAGCCGTCAATACGGGTGTGGTTCCCGCCGGATTGAGCTTGAGAAACTCCTCGCGGCGATCCCAGGGGCGCTCATCCATCAACGTCAAGTCCAGCCCGTATTCGCCGAGAACAAGCCGAACGAAACGCGAATGCGGACAGAAGGCATGATGATAGAGCGTGTACATACGGGCCTTGGTTAAGGATGCGGCGTTAACAAAGTGTCTCGGCTGCGGAGGTATAAATGACGAGTGAGGCGCGCCAAGCTAGCGAAGCGCGCAACGGAGGCAAGCTGCGTTTGCCCGCTTTTTGCGATTGCAGCAATGCACCGAATAAGCGAGAAGAACCCGGCTTTTTGAGGCCCGGAAGTTCAGGACGGCAAGCCGATGATGTCTGATGTGTTGAGGGCGGTTGTTCTCGGAATTGTCGAGGGCGCCACCGAATTCCTTCCGGTTTCGTCCACGGGCCACATCCTGCTCGCCGAACGCATCCTTGGACTCGACGAAATCGGTCTCTGGAAAAGCTTCGCGATCCTGATCCAGCTTGGCGCCATTCTCGCCATTCTCTCGATTTACTTCGGCAAATTATTTCGGATCGCGCTCGACATGTTCAAGGGCGATGCCGCGGCGCGGCGCTTCGTCATCGGTGTGCTCGTCGCCTTCCTGCCGGCGGCCGTGCTGGGGGCAGCATTCGGCGGATTCATCAAAGGCTATCTGTTCAATCCGTGGGTGGTCTGCTTCACCCTGATCGTCGGCGGCGCGATCCTGCTCTGGGTCGATCAGCTCGACCTGCAGCCAGTGCATCACGATGCGACCGAATTTCCGCTGCTGACTTATTTCAAGATCGGCTGCTGCCAATGCGTGGCGATGATCCCCGGCGTGTCGCGCTCGGGCGCCACCATTGTCGGCGCCATGCTGATGGGCGCCGACAAGCGCGCGGCCGCAGAATTTTCGTTCTTCCTGGCGATTCCCACCATGGTCGGCGCTTTCGCCTATGATCTCTACAAGAGCCGCAACGATATCACGAGCGATGGCGCGACCCTGATCGCGATTGGTTTTGCGGTCTCCTTCCTCACCGCGCTGCTGGTGGTGAAGACGCTGCTGAACTACGTCACGCGCCACGGCTTCGCGGTGTTTGCGTGGTGGCGCGTGATCGTCGGCACGCTGGGCCTGATCGCGCTCGCGCTCGGCGCGTAAGCGGCAATAGCCGGTCGCAAATCAGGCGGCCAAATCGCCGGACTTGATGCGCTTCACGCCAGCCTTCTGCATGTCGCTCCACGCCTTGGCGAGCGAGCCCTGGGTGTCGATCCCGCGACAGGCGTCCTCGATGACATATGTCTCGAAACCCGCCTTGCGCGCATCCAGCGCCGACCAGGCCACGCAGAAATCGGTGGCCAGTCCAACCACGAAGATGCGCTGCAGCTTGCGTGCCTTCAGGTAGCCGGCAAGGCCCGTCGTGGTCTTGCCGTCGGCCTCGGTGAAGGCGGAATAGCTATCGACGCCCTGGTTGAAGCCCTTGCGCAGGATCAGTTCGGCATTGGGGATGCTAAGATCCTTCGACAGCGCGGCGCCGTCGGTGCCCATCACGCAGTGATCCGGCCACAGCACCTGCTTGCCATAGGCGACGTCGGTGGTCTCGAACGGCTTTTTGCCGGTGTGGCTGGACGCGAAGGAGATATGGCCGGGCGTGTGCCAGTCCTGCGTCATGATCACATGGCTGAATTTTTTGGCGAGCGCGTTGATGACGGGCACCACGCGGTCGCCGTCTTTCACTGCGAGGCTGCCGCCAGGCAGGAAACAGTTCTGCACGTCGATGACGAGCAGAACCGAGCTGCGGTCGGCCGTTACTTTGCCAGCCGCGATCGACAGTGTGGGAGCCATACCAGCCGCGGTCATCGCACCGAACCCCACGAGAAGCCGACGTCGATCGAGCATCGCAAAATCTCCCGCCGTACCCGCAGCAGCAAATCAGCTCAGGAGATCGTCGTAAAGCGTTCGGTAAGGTCAGCGTGGCTCGATTCCGTCGCGGACGGCGCGAAAGCGCGGAAAGGCCTTCGACCAGTCGTCGCGCGGTGCGCTGGCGACGATGCGTACGGCGGTCTTGCCGGTCCCGAAACGCAGCCACTGCACCACCGTCACCGGGGTATTGGCTTTGCCGCTGATGGCGTCGATACGGGTTTCAAAGCCCGGCATGCCATCGATCCGTTGCGGCTCCGACAGCGTGATCCGCGCCTCGCGCAGCCCGGGAATCTGGGCGGCGGCCTGCTGGGCGAAGCGGCCACGGTCGTCCGGCCGTTCGGGCGCCGAGCCGATGCTGCCGAGGATCATGAACGGACCCTGTTCGACCTCGACTTCGTTCGCTGAGTCCGCCAACAGGATTGCCGCGCCCGGCGCCAGCATGCGGACATTCTTGAAGCCGCTGAGTTCGACGATCTTGAACGGCATCATGCCGAGCTGTTCTTCCAGCGGCACTTCCTTGCGGACGGTGACGCTGGCGAACATCTTGCGGATGGCATCGTCCGTATAGATCTTCTGGGCGTTTTCCGGCACCTGAACGGCGACATAGCCCGAAAACGTGCCGCCGCTGATGATCATCGCATAGCGCCTGACCGGCGCGCCGGCGGGGTCTTTGGTGCTCTCCACCGTGTAGAATCCCTGACCGGCCGCGGTCTCGATGGTCTCCGGCTTCAGCGCCATGCTGGCCGGATTGGTCTTGAACGCGGTTTCGACCTCGGTGAAAGCCGTGGCCGGCAATTCGGTCATCAGCAACTTCACGCCCTGATCCGACGTCTGGAAGCCGGTGAACGTGGTGGACGGCTCCAGCCCGACCGACGGCGTCACGCCGACGCGGATGCCCGGCGGGAAGACGGGGTCGGCGGCGCGGGCCGAAGTCACGGCGGCGAACAATACGGTGAGGGCGAACAGGGGCGCGAGATGTCTCATCAGGCTCTTACTTGGTTCGGTGTTGCGGCGATCATGGGGCGAGGGGCGAACCGGATCGCTTGCCGCGAGAAGTCACGATGCCCTGTTCCAGCAACAGATCAAGGCACAAATCCGTTCCCGGCCGCCGTTGCGCCGATCCGCCGCGATGGGCTGTTCGCGCCGGGCGCTCAGAGTTAATAAATTTCCCGAATACCCTATGATTTCCGCGCCTAAGCCCAGGCGAGGTGTCTTGCGGCAACCGCCCCCCCTCCTATATGAGGCCTAGCGTCGCAATATCGCGAGCCATCGATTTATTTGGGGGTTTGAGCGGGGCGCCCGTTGGGCCCGGCCAACCTGCCGCAAAAAGAAGGAAGTGAGATCATGGGAAAGGTCATCGGTATCGACCTCGGGACGACCAATTCGTGCGTTGCCGTCATGGACGGCAAGACGCCGAAGGTCATCGAGAACGCAGAGGGCATGCGGACGACGCCGTCCATCGTCGCGTTCACCGATGATGGCGAGCGCCTCGTCGGTCAGCCGGCCAAGCGCCAGGCCGTCACCAATCCCGAGCGGACGATTTTCGCAGTGAAGCGCCTGATCGGCCGCCGCTACGATGATCCGACCGTCGAGAAAGACAAGAAGCTCGTCCCCTACAAGATTGCCAAGGGTGGCAATGGCGACGCTTGGGTCGAAGTCGACGGCAAGTCGTATTCCCCGTCGCAGATCTCCGCCTTCACTTTGCAGAAGATGAAGGAAACCGCCGAGGCCCATCTCGGTCAGAAGGTCGATCAGGCGGTCATCACCGTCCCCGCCTACTTCAACGACGCCCAGCGTCAGGCCACCAAGGACGCCGGCAAGATCGCCGGCCTCGAAGTGCTGCGCATCATCAACGAGCCGACCGCAGCCGCGCTCGCTTACGGCCTGGACAAGTCGAAGTCGGGCACCATCGCGGTGTACGATCTCGGCGGCGGCACCTTCGACGTCTCGATCCTCGAGATCGGCGACGGCGTGTTCGAAGTGAAATCGACCAATGGCGACACCTTCCTGGGCGGTGAAGACTTCGACATGCGTCTGGTCGGCTACCTCGCCGACGAGTTCAAGAAAGAGCAGGGCATCGACCTGCGCAACGACAAGCTGGCTTTGCAGCGCCTGAAGGAAGCCGCCGAAAAGGCCAAGATCGAGCTGTCGTCCACGACCCAGACCGAAATCAACCTGCCGTTCATCACGGCGGATGCCTCCGGTCCGAAGCATCTGACCCTGAAGCTGACCCGTGCCAAGTTCGAAGCTCTGGTCGATGATCTCGTGCAGA
>JAPLPC010000605.1 GCA_026400425.1 Hyphomicrobiales bacterium
CGGCACTGGCGCATTCGCGGCCGGTCTGAAAATGATGTCGACGTCGTCGATCGCCTGCCCGAGGGTCATCCCGTCGAGGTGTCCGGCCCACTTGCCCTCCTCGCTCTCCTGTGTTTGCTAGACGGCAACGACATCCAGGGAAGAGACAAATCATGACGAAAATGATCCGCCAGTCGCTGGTGAAATTCGACGCGCCGCTGTGCGAGACGATCGTCGATACGCCGAGGCCGCAGGGCCGCGAAGTGCTGGTGCGCATCGAGCGCTGCGGTCTGTGCCATTCCGATCTGCACATCCAGGATGGCTGGGCCGATCTCGGCAATGGCAAGAAGCTCGACACCACGCGCGGTATGACACTGCCGTTTACGCTCGGCCACGAGATCGCCGGCATCGTCGATGAAGTCGGCCCCGACGGCGACACATCGCTGATCGGCACCAAGAAGGCCGTATTCCCGTGGATCGGCTGCGGCAAGTGTCGCGACTGCCTCGCCGGCGACGAAAACCTGTGCGCCAGAAATAGGTTTCTCGGCGTCTCCCTCGACGGCGGTTTTGCCACCCATGTGCTGGTGCCCGACCAGAAATACCTGCTCGACTACGATCCGCTGCCGACCAATGTCGCGGCGACCTTGATGTGCTCGGGCATCACCGCTTACGGCGCGCTGAAGCGGCTGGTCGATCGTCCGCGCCAGCGCAATCTGCTGCTGGTCGGTCTCGGCGGCGTCGGCATGGCCGGCCTGTCGCTGGCGCAGGCCATGTTCAAGCAGCCGATCTCGGTGGCCGATCTCAATCCGGCCGCACGCGAAGCCGCCCTGAAGAACGGCGCCGCCTTCGCCTATGATCCGGCCGAACCGGACATCGCCAAGCGCATGGTCAAGGAAACCGACGGCGGCTTCGACGGCGTCATCGATTTCGCCGGCAACGACAAATCCATGAACTTCGCCGTGGCCACCGTCGCCCGCGGCGGCAAGGTCGTCGTATCCGGCTTGATGGGCGGAAACTTCAGCCTGCCGATGGTGCAGTGGATCTACAAGCGCATGACCGTCGAAGGCTTCATGGTCGGCACGCTGGAGGAAGCCAAGGAGCTGATGGCCCTCGCCCGCGCCGGCAAGGTCAAACCGACGCCGATGACCGAGGAGCCGATGACCGACGCCCAGAAGTGGATCGACCAGCTCCGCGCAGGCAAGGTGGTCGGCCGTATCATGCTGGCGAATGCGTGATAGGCGGACGCCTGTAGTCGGAACGGCTTGCTACGTTGCTTTGCCTCATCCGTTGCGCCGTCCTCATCCTGAGGAGCCGCGCAGTCGCGCGGCGTCTCGAAGGATCGGCCGCGGGCTTCCGGAGTAAAACCAACTCATGGTTAGGGACGCGCGCCAACGCGCGCTCCTCACCATGAGGGACAGTCACAAGAACCGCGTCACTGCGCGTCCAGCCAATTGCGATTCACGCCGTGCCGGTTACCATGATCCCATTGTCAGGTTTGGATCATGGACCATTTCGTCCGCACCACGCGATCACTCGCGCTGATTGTTGCTGCATTGCTCACGACGATCGGCATCGCCCGTGCCGAGAAGCGCATCGCGCTGATCGTGGGGAACTCCAACTATCAGACCATCACCCGTCTCGATAATCCGAAGAACGACGCCAGGCTGATGGCGCAGACACTGTCCGGGCTGGGCTTCACGTTGGTCGGCGGCGATGCGCAGCTCGATCTCGACAAGGCCTCGCTCGACATCGCCGTGCAGACATTCGGCCGGCAGGTGCAGGGCGCCGACGTCGCGCTGTTCTATTATGCCGGTCACGGCGTGCAGGTGGCGGGCTCGAACTACCTCGTCCCCGTCAGCGCCAACCCGACCCGCGAGGCGGATGTCGATTTCCAGATGGTCGACGTCAATCTGGTACTGCGGCAAATGCAGGGTGCGGGCACGCGGCTCAACATGGTCATCCTTGACGCCTGTCGCAACAACCCGTTCGGCACCCGCGGCCTGCGTGCGGCCGAAGGCGGGCTTGCGCAGATGCGGGCGCCGGAAGGTACGCTGATCTCCTATGCGACACAGCCCGGCTCGGTGGCGCAGGACGGTGCCGATGGCAACAGCCCCTACACCAAGGCGCTGGCAACCACGGTACGGCGCGCCGGCCTCGACCTCTTCCAGACCTTCAACCAGGTCGGCCTTGCGGTGAAACGCTCGACGGGCGGCGCACAACAGCCCTGGGTGTCGTCATCGCCGATCGACGGCAACTTCTATTTCGTGGCCCCTGGCCCGGCCGCGCCGCTGGTGGTGCCCGACAAGCCTGTGCAGGAGGCGCGTCTGCCCGATGCACCGCGCATCGATTTCGACAAGCTGACGGTCACCGATCCCGTCAAGCTGACGGAGATCAGCGACCGTCTCTATGAACTGAATTTCGATCCGGAGCCGCTGAGCAGCAAGAACGGCATCGCGGTGGCGATCCGCGACTTTCAAATCAAGGGCGGCCTGCCGCCCACCGGGGAAGCCACCGAAGGCCTGCTGCAACGGCTGCGCATGATCCAGGACGTCAAGCCGTGGGGTGCCATCGTCTACGATGCCAAGGATAAGAAATGGGGGATGTCGTGGGATCAGCCTTCGCGCAAATCCGCGGTCGGCAAAGCCCGCGCGCAATGCGGCGCCGCCTCATGCAGGCTCGAACTGTCGTTCTACGGATCGAATTGCGGAGCGTTCGCGGCTCTGGGCGGCAACTGGTCGCTGGTGGCGCGTACCACCCTCGCGCAGGCGCGCGACGCGGCCATCGATCAGTGCAGCAAGACCGGAAAATCATGCGCCATCGTCGGCGCCATTTGCGCCAATTCAGTCAAAGGCCCCGAGGCAAAACTATAGGTTCGTTCATTTCGAAAGCTGATGGATATGTTCCTTCGATCCGGATTGATGATCTCCGCAGCCACCGTGCTTCTCTCAGGCAGCGCGGCATTCGCTCAGGGCGCCACTGGTGGCAGCCTCGGCAATGATACCAAGACGCTGTCGGGCTCCGCTCCGCAATCCCGAGCGGCACCGCCGGCCCGGCGCGAACGTTCCGAACGCCCCGCACCGCGCCGTCAGACCGCGACGCGCAGCCGTAGCGAGGGCGGCGGCGGCAGTTTTGACGGCGTGTGGTCGATATCGAGCGCAGGCACCGCGGGCTGCACCGACACGTTGACCGAGCAATTCGTCGTAGCGGGCGGACGGATGACGGGCAGCAACGGCAACGGCAGCGCGACGGTCGGCGCCAACGGCGCCGTGCGCGGCAGCGGAAACTACAGCGGCATCGGCGTCACCAGTCAGGGGCGCCTGTCCGGCCGTACCGGCTCGGGCACCTTTCAGCGATCCGATGGATGCTCGGGGCGCTGGGTCGCAAGCAAGCAGTAAGCGGTCATGACATTCCCGCGTGCCCCATGAAAATCGCCATCCTCCCCTGCCTGCTCGTCATCGCACTCGGCAGCAGCAACGATGCATGGAGCCAGGGCGCCACCGGCGGCAGTCTCGGCAACGACAACAAGTCGCTGTCCGGCTCGTCCTCGGAACCACGTGCCGCGCGGCCTGCGCGCCGCGAGCGATCCGAGCCGCGTGCCGCTCCGGCCCGCCGCAGCTCTGGCGACGGCGGCGGAAGTGCAACCAGATTCGACGGCAGCTGGCTGATCACTTTCACCGGTCGGTCGGCGGTGTGCGCGGGCAAGTCCGCCACCAGCACGTTGACGATCTCCGGTGGCCGCACCGGCGACGGCGGCAGCATCAATGCGAGCGGCGCGTTGCAAGGCGTCGGCAGCAGCGGCAGCGTCAGCGCCATCATGACGGGTCGCCTGTCCGGCCGCAGCGGCGGCGGTTCGATGCAGATGTCGAATGGCTGCAGCGGCCGATGGACGGCGAGCAAGCTGTGATCAGAGTTGCTGCCGCAGCTTCTGGACGAAGGCGACCATGCCCACCTGGCGTTCCAGCTTGAGCTGCTCGGCGCGCAGGATCGATTTCACGGATTCGAAGGCGATGCCGATATTGTCGTTCACGACGATGTAGTCGTAAGCGTCGAAATGGCTCATCTCGTCGCCGGCCTTCTTCATGCGGCCACGAATAACCTCTTCGGAATCCTGCGCCCGCGTGTGTAGCCGCTGCTCAAGCGCCTGCACCGACGGCGGCAGGATGAACACCGAGACCATATCTGTCGGCATCTGACCTTTGAGCTGCTGCGCACCCTGCCAATCGATGTCGAACAGCACATTGTGACCGCTGGCGAGCGCATGCTCGACAGGTGCTTTCGGCGTACCGTAGCAATTGTCGAATACCTTCGCCCATTCGAGCAGTTCACCATCGGCGACCATCTGATCGAACTTCGCTTGATCGACGAAGTGATAGTCCACGCCTTCGGTTTCGCCCGGGCGCTTCGGCCGCGTCGTCACCGATATCGACATCCTGAGATCAGCGATCTCGTCGATCAGCATGCGCGTCAGCGTGGTCTTGCCGGCGCCCGACGGCGACGACAGCACGAACATCAAACCGCGCCGCTCCACTCCCTCGAAGCCCGACATGATCACTCCAGATTCTGAACCTGTTCGCGGAATTGCTCCACGACGTTCTTCATTTCAAGCCCGGTGCTGGTCAGTTCGAGATCACCCGATTTGGAGCAGCAAGTGTTCACTTCGCGGTTGAATTCCTGCGACAGGAAGTCCAGCCGGCGTCCGACCGGGCCACCTTTTTTGATCATCTCGCGCGCTTGCGAGACATGCGATGCGATCCGGTCGAGTTCCTCGCGGATATCCGCCTTGGTGGCGATCATCAGCGCTTCCTGCGAGAGGCGGTCCTGATCGAAGCGATCGGACGCATCGAGCAATGTCGCGATCTGTTCGGCGAGGCGCGCGCGAATGGCCTCGGGCTTGCGCCCCGGTGCCGCCTCGGCCTTCTTCGCCAAGACCTCGATCTCGTCGAGGCGCTGGGTCAGGATCTCACCGAGCGTTTTGCCCTCGCGCTTGCGCATATCGATGAGAGCCTTCAGCGCGTCTTCGAACGCGGCGCCCACAGCGATCTTCGCTGCGGCCTCTTCGGTCTCATCGGCCTCGGGCTCGACCATTTCGATCACGCCCTTGATATTCATCAGGCCGTCGATGCTGGGGGCGACAGCGTCGATCTTGCTCGCCATATCGGCGGCGATCTTCAGCACTGCGTTCAGCACGTCCTCGTTGATACGCACCGCAGCTTCGGCATTGGCACGCTTCACTGTGAGATTGGCATAGACGGTCCCACGCGACAGGACTTCGGTGGCCCGCTTGCGCGCGATCGCTTCGATTTCGTCAAAACCCGGCGGCATGCGGAAACGCAGATCAAAGCCCTTGGCGTTGACGGACTTCAATTCCCATTCGAACGAATAAGGGCCGCTGGTGCCGTGGCTCCGCGCGAAGCCGGTCATGCTCGACAACACCATCGCGTAACGCTCCAAAATAGACATGAGATTCGCGGAACCGCGAACTGTTACAAGAATAGGCCCATTCGGACCGGACGGAAATCAGCGCGTTGAGCGCGTCTGATTATTGCGCGACGGGCGCACCGCTGGGCTGAGCTGCGCCCTGACGCGCCGGCGGGGTTCGGGAGCGCTGCTGTTTGGCGGGTGCCTGGCGCGGCGCGGCGCCGGTGGCAGAATTGCTGTCGGCCGGCACGGCAGCAGCCGGTGGCGTCTCTTCCGCCGGCTCCATCGTATCGTTTTGCGCGGCCTTTTCGCTGGCACGCAGTTTCGCGACGTTCTTCTGATGGGCATCATACGTCTCTGTGAACGTATGCCCACCGGTGCCATCGGCCACGAAGAACAGATCGCGGGTGCGCGCGGGACTGGCGGTCGCCTCAAGCGATGCCCGGCCAGGATTGGCGATCGGCCCCGGCGGCAGGCCATCGACCACATAGGTGTTGTAGGGCGACGGCTGCTGGATCTCGCTGCGCTTGATAGGGCGGCCCAGCGTCCCCTTGCCGCCGACCAGACCATAGATGATGGTCGGATCGCTCTGCAGTCGCATCTTCTTCTGCAGGCGGTTGGCGAACACGGCCGCGACGCGGCTGCGCTCGTCGGCGCGGCCGGTTTCCTTCTCGACGATCGAGGCCAGCGTAACCAGTTGCTCGGGCGTCTTGACCGGCACATCGCCGCTGCGACGCTCCCAGATCTCGGCCAGCACGCGCTTCTGCTCGCGCTGCATGCGCTGGATCACCTGCTCGCGCGGCGTGCCGCGGGGAAACTTGTAGGTCTCCGGCAGCAGCGTGCCCTCGCGCGGCATTTCGCGGATCGAGCCGGTGAAGATGTCGCTGTCGGACAGGCGCGCGACGATCTGCTCGGATGTCAGCCCTTCCGGAATCGTCACCGAATGCTGCACCACCTTGCCATCGACGATGACGCCGATGACGTCACGCAGATTGGCGTTCTTCTGGAACAGATATTCGCCCGGCTTCAGATCCTGCGCCGCTTTCAGCGCGAACACAGCGCCCAGGAAAACCCAGCGATTGGCATCGATGACGCCCTCGCGCTGCAGCACTTCGGCGATGTCGCCCTTGCCCGCGCGGGCCGGGATGTTGACGATCTTGTCGTCCTGCAACGGTCCCGGGGCTTCCAGAGCCTGGCGGCCATAGACATAGACCCCGCCGGTGGCGAGCATCGCGAGAATGATGAAGGTGATCACGGCATTGCCGAACACGACGAGCGGGCTACGGGCCACATCCGACCGCTTGGGCGGCGGCGGAACCTGCTCGGGCTCCAGCGCGGCGCGCGGGCTGCGGGGAGAAATGGGCGATCTCTCACTCATCGACGATACCTAGAGTCCAATCCTGACGGAACGAATCCACATCGAATCCGAATACCATCAATAACATACGCCCATAAACGTAAGCTGGGGCAGCAATCGATACGGATTGCGGCGAAACGGTGGAAAGTCTCTAAGCAGTGACGCGCTTCATGATCACCGACGCATTAGTCCCGCCAAATCCGAAAGAGTTCGACAGCACCGTATTGATCTCCTTCGGCCGCGATTTGTGCGGCACGAGGTCGATGGGCGTCTGCACCGATGGATTGTCGAGATTGATGGTCGGCGGCGCGACATTGTCGCGGATCGCAAGGATACTGAAGATCGCCTCGATGGCGCCCGCGGCACCCAACAGATGTCCGGTGGACGATTTGGTGGACGACATGGCGACCTTCGATGCGGCATTGCCGAGCAGACGTTGCACGGCGCCGAGCTCGATCTCGTCGCCAAGCGGCGTCGACGTGCCATGGGCGTTGATGTAGGCGAGATCGGACGCGATCATGCCGGCACGCTTCAACGCAGCCGCCATGC
>JAPLPC010000310.1 GCA_026400425.1 Hyphomicrobiales bacterium
AGGATGAGGGCGGAGCGGACGCCGCACGGCCCCGCAGGATGAGGGGCGCGTTTGTAATCGGCGTGTTTATCCATCGTCATTCAGAGGACATCACCATGCAACTCGATGAAGCCACCCTGCGGCGCCTGTAGCCGCAGGGCGATGCGCGCGTGGCCGGTCTGATCGCCGGCATCGTGCGGTCCTCCGCCGACGTGTTCGCACGTCGTGGCATCGCGACGCCGCAGCTCGTGGCGCATGTGATGGCGCAGATCAGCCACGAATGCGGGGCGGGGCGCGACGTGGTGGAGAACATGAACTATACGGCCAGCCGCATGATGCAGGTGTGGCCGTCGCGGTTTCCGACGCAGGCGAGTGCGCAGCCTTACGCCGGCAATCCGCGGGCGCTGGCCAACAAGGTCTACAACGGCCGCATGGGCAACCGCACCAATTCCGACGACGGCTGGAATTTCCGTGGCCGCGGCGGTGCGCAGACCACCGGCCGCGACGGCTATGCGCGCGTCAGGAAAGCAACGGGGCTCGATGTGATCGGGCATCCGGAGTTGCTGATCGATCCCGCGCATTTTCTGGATTGCGCGGTGTCCGACTTCATCAATTGCGGTTGTCTTCAATACGCCGAAGCCGATGACGTGGTCGGCGTCACGCGGCGGTTGAACGGCGGCACCGTCGGCCTCGCCGAGCGCAAGGTGTGGCTCGGCAAATGGAAGCGCGCGCTGGAGGATTCCGCGGTCGCGCCGCGGATCACGTCGCCGCCGACGGCTCCGGCGTTGCCGACGTCGAAGCCGACCACGGTCGCGTCGATCATCGCCGCGCTGGTCGCGGCATTCCGGAGGGCTTGACGATGGACTGGAGCGATCTCGCCAAACAAGTCATCACGCTCGGTGCGCCGCTGCTCGGCACGGCGCTGGGAGGACCGCTCGGCGGCGTCGCCGGCGAAATCCTGGCCAGAACCATCGGCGTGGCGGTCGCGACGCCGGCCAATGTGCAGGCGGCGCTGCCGGCGGCGGACCCAAACAAGCTCGCCGAGGCGGAGGCGCGCTGGGCGGCGATGATCCAGGCCGAGGCGGAGACTCAACGCGCCGCGATCAGCGAGACGCAGGCGACGATCCGTGCCGAACTGGCCAGCGAAGATGCGTTGCAGCGCTGGTGGCGGCCGGTCTACGCGCTGGAACTGACGCTCGAATGTGCCGCGCTGTGGTGCGTGCTGATGCATCAATTCTGGACCGGCGACGTGCAGACCATCAAAGACCATCAATACGCTGATCAATGCCACAGCGCTTCTGGTCGCCTATTGGGGGTTCCGTTTCGGCGTGCTAGGCGTCTATATCAGCGGCCGGAGCCGCGAAAAAGTCAGCGCCATCACCGGGCAGGAGGCGCCCGGCTTGATCGAGAAACTGGTCAAGGCGGTGACCGCCAAAGACGGCGTGAAGAAAAAGTAATATCGGCGGCCGACCGGTATTCATTTGGCGTTCACCCGTCGGGGGCTCCACTCGGGCGTGTGAACGCGGAGAACCTGAAGTGCGTCTGCTCGTCGTCGAAGATGATCCCGATCTCAACCGTCAGCTCACCACCGCGCTGACCGATGCCGGCTATGTCGTCGATCGCGCCTTCGACGGCGAAGAGGGGCATTTCCTCGGCGACAGCGAGCCCTATGACGCCGTCGTGCTCGATATCGGCCTGCCGAAGATGGACGGCATTTCGGTGCTGGAAGCCTGGCGGCGCAATCACCGCATCATGCCGGTGCTGATTCTCACCGCCCGGGATCGCTGGAGCGACAAGGTGCAGGGCTTCGATGCCGGCGCCGACGACTACGTCGCCAAGCCGTTCCATCTCGAGGAGGTGCTGGCGCGAATCCGCGCGCTGCTGCGACGCTCGACGGGGCATGCGCAATCCGAGCTCACCTGCGGGCCGGTGTCGCTGGATACCCGCACCGGGCGCGTCAGCGTGTCCGGCAATCCGATCAAGATGACCAGCCACGAATACCGGCTGCTGTCCTATCTGATGCATCATACCGGCCGCG
>JAPLPC010000211.1 GCA_026400425.1 Hyphomicrobiales bacterium
AGCGTCGCGCCGATGGTCAATGATACCGCCATGACGACCAGGACCGCCGGAAGTCCCCAATAGGCGGCGACGGGACTGGTGATCGTCTGCATCACGGCCGTGCCGAGAAAGAACGCCAGGTTCGAGGCCGACAGCGCCTTTCCGATATTCTCGGGCGCCACGGCCTGGCGGACCATCGCATAGATCAATGGCTGCATGGACACGAGAAAGCCGAACGTCACCAGCAGGACGCTATCGACGGCAACCGGCAGCAGCGACACGCCAAGCAACCGCGCAAGTGGGTAACCGGGTGCGCCCATCGCCATGGTGAGCAACAGAACGGCCGCGATCAAATGGGCCGTGAGCAGCAACTGGCGGCGATGGCCGATCCTGCGATCGATGATGCCGGAGACCGCCGGCGCGGCGACCAGCGCCAGCGTGAAGAGCAGCAGCACGTTGCCGGCTTCGATACGCGACAGACCTTTGACGGTCATCAGCCACGGCCCTGCCCAGAGTCCACGCAGAACCAGCTGCATCGCCAGCGACACGAAAGCGAGAATGATGATGCCGCGCATCGCCCGCGACAAACCGAGCCGCAGCACCGAGGTCATCTCTGTGCCGAGCGAGCGCGCTTGTCCTTCCGGACGCATGACCGGCACGATCACCACGATCAACCCTGCCACCACGACCGCAGCGGCTGCCGCGGTCCAATAACCCGCGCGCCATCCCCATTGCTCGATGAGATAGGCGAGCGGACTGGCCGAGAGCAGCAGCCCGGAATTTCCGAATGACAGGATGATGCCCGACCACATGCCGAACTGTGCCGGCGACAGGCGCTTGGCAGCGAGAGTAATCGGGCACATCAACATGCCCGACGTCGCCATGCCGATGGTTGCCTGCGCGATGAAGAACGATAAAGCGCCGGTCGAACACGCGGCGATGGCCGCGCCGATCACGGTGCCGGCAAACAGCACAAGCGATACCGAGCGGATGCTGTAGCGATCCAGCGCAACGCCGACAGGTATCTGCAGCATGGCAAAGAAGAAGTGATACGCCGACGTCAGCGCCGCCAATGTCTGCGGCGTGACGCCGAGATCCGACGCCATCACATCGACCGCCAAAGCGGGCGTCGTGCGCAACATATTGGACAGCACGTGGCCGCAGGTGAGGATCAGCAATGCGGCCATCAGCGCCGAACTGACGGCTGTCTGATCGGTTTCAGGCTTTGCGTTGGGACGAGATACAGAAGCGGTCATGATGACCGCTCGCCTACGCAAAATCGGTGCAGCCAGCAACCGCTACAAAAGCCGTGCCCGTCATGCATCGCCGTTGCTGCACTGCAGCTTAGGCCGCTGCGCTGATCCTGATCGGAATCGACTTGTAGGCCGGCGTGCCGGACCTCGCATCGTGTTCATCGAGCGCGACCAGCACATTGGCCTCGGGATAATAGGCGGCAACCGAGCCCTTCGGAATATCGTAAGCCACCGCAGTCACGCCGCGCATGACGCGCTCCACACCGCTTTTGGCATCGAGCGTGATGTCGATAACGTCGCCATGGGCAAGGCCGCGGCTGGCGAGATCGTCGGCATTCACGAACACCACGTCACGGCGTCCGGCGATGCCGCGATAGCGGTCGTTCATGCCGTAAATCGTGGTGTTGTACTGATCGTGGCTGCGGATCGTGGTGAGCGTCAGGCCATGCTCCGCCGATCCATCTTCATAGACACCCGTAAACACCAGAAACTGCGCTTTGCCGCTATCGGTCTGCCATTCGCGCTCCGAAGCAGCGTTCCGCAGGCGAAAACCACCCGGCTTCGCGATGCGTTCGTTATAATCCTTGAAGGCCGGAAACACGGCCTCGATGGCATCGCGGATCTTGCTGTAGTCCGCCACCAGATCGAGCCAATTCACCTTGGTATTCGGCAGCGTGGCGATCGCCATGTCGGCAACGATGCGAATTTCGGAGCGCAGGTGCTCCGATGCCGGCTTCAGCCCGCCGCGGGATCCATGCACCATGGACATCGAGTCTTCCACGGTCACGAGCTGCTTGCCGCTGGCCTGCACGTCGATCTCGGTGCGGCCGAGACACGGCAGAATGATCGACTCCTTGGCGATCAGCAGGTGAGAGCGGTTGAGCTTGGTTGCGATATGCACCACGAGATCGAGGCTGCGCATCGCCGGATAGGTCACCTCCGGGTCCGACATCGCGACCGCGAGATTGCCGCCGAGTGCGATCAGCGCCTTGGAGCGACCATCGCGAATCGCCTTCACCGCCGCAACCGCATCGTGACCATGGGTGCGCGGCGGATCGAAGCCGAACACCCGCTTGATGCCGTCGAGCAGTGCGTCGTTCGGCAATTCGGTAATGCCGACGGTGCGATCGCCCTGCACGTTGGAATGCCCCCGCAGCGGCGAGATGCCCGCGCCCGGGCGGCCGAAATTGCCGCGCAGCAGAAGCAGATTTGCGATGTACTGCACATTCGCCACGCCGTGGCGATGCTGGGTGATGCCCATGCCGTAATTGATGATCACGCTGTTGGCATTGGCATAGATGCGGCCGAGATGTTCGATGTCGGCGCGCGGCAGGCCCGACGACGCCTCGATGGTGTCCCAGGACGTTGCGTCGAGATCAGCGAGCAGCCCATCGATGCCTTCGGTATGTTCGGCAATGAAGGCGCGATCGAGGACATCCGGTCCACCGGCAGCGCGGCTCTCGGCATCGAGCGCCACGACAGCCTTCATCATCCCCTTCAGCACCGCAATGTCGCCGCCGACCTTGACCTGATAATAGACCGAGGACAGCTGTGTCGCATTGCCCGTCAGCATTTCCGACGGATGCTGTGGCGAGATGAAGCGTTCGAGCCCGCGCTCGCGGAGCGGATTGAGCGAGACGATGGCAGCGCCGCGCTTGGCGCAGGCGCGCAGCGTGTTCAGCATGCGCGGATGATTGGTTCCAGGATTGTGACCAATGCAGAAAATCGCATCGGCATGATCGAAATCTTCCAACGTCACCGTGCCCTTGCCGATCCCGATCGACTTCGGCAGGCCGACGCTGGTGGCCTCGTGGCACATGTTGGAGCAATCGGGGAAGTTGTTGGTGCCGTATTCGCGCACGAACAGCTGATACAGGAACGCCGCTTCGTTCGAGCAGCGCCCGGACGTATAGAACTCTGCCATGTTGGGATCCGGCAGAGCGCGCAGGCCGGCACCGATGCGTGCCATCGCCTCTTCCCACGACAGGGCAACGAATTTATCGCTGGCGGCGTCGTAGGCGACCGGATGGGTCAGACGGCCGTGGTTCTCCAGCTCGTGGTCATGCCATTCCCATAATTCGCGCACGGTGTGCTCGGCAAAGAACTCCGGCGTCGTGCGTTTGGCGGTGGCTTCCCACGCCACGGCCTTGGCGCCGTTCTCGCAGAACTCGAATGACGATGTGTGCTTCGGATCGGGCCACGCACAGCCCGGGCAATCGAATCCTGCCGGCTGGTTCATGGTCAGCAGACCGCGGGTTTCATCGACCACGGCGAGTTGGCTCCGCACCGCATCGGCGACCGCCTTCAGCGCGCCCCAGCCGCCGGCAGCACCCTGATAATCACCGACGCCTTCGACCTTCTTCCGCACCACATCGGTCATTGCAGATTCAATCCTCGTCACTTCCAACGCCATCAGGCCAAAACATTCCGTTTCGTAGCACTAAACGCTGCACTGCAGCGATGAGAGTTTTCAACTTTGATTGACCGATACCTTCTTCGTATCGGACGATAGAAACTTCGGAACGTAATGTTCGGGCCTATCGCCCGATTGGCTTTTTGAATGGAGTTCGGATGTCCTCGTCGTTGTTCACCCCACTGCAGGTTGGCCCCTTCACACTGAGCCACCGCGTCGCCATGGCGCCACTGACGCGGATGCGCGCCGAGAAGTCCACGCTCGCCGCCCGCAAACTCAATGTCGAGTACTACGCCCAACGCGCCAGCGAAGGCGGGCTGATCATTGCCGAGGCCTCGCAGATCATGCCGGAAGGACAAGGCAGCCCCAACACGCCCGGCATCTATTCCACAGAGCAGGTCGCGCGCTGGAAGGACGTGGTCGATGCCGTGCATGCCAAGGGCGGCATCATCTTCCTCCAGCTCTGGCACGTCGGCCGCGTGTCCCATTCATCACTGCAGCCCGACGGCAAGCTGCCTGTCTCGGCGTCGGCGATCGCCATCAATGCGACGACACGCACCGCATCCGGCGACACCGTGCCCTACGAGACTCCGCGCGCGCTCGATACCGACGAGATCCCCGGCATCATCGAGGCGTACCGGCAGGCCACCCATAACGCGCGCGAAGCCGGCTTCGACGGCGTCGAAATTCACGGCGCCAATGGGTATCTGCTCGAACAGTTCCTGCAGACCCGCAGCAACCAGCGCACCGATCAGTATGGCGGCTCGATCGAGAACCGGTCTCGGCTGCTGCTGGAGGTGACGCAAGCGGTCGTCGAGTGCTGGAGCGCCGATCGTGTCGCTATCCGCCTGTCGCCTTACGGCGTCTCCAACGATTCCGGCGAGCCCGATCCGATGCCGCTCTACAGTTATGTGGTCGGTGAACTCGACAAGCTGGCACGAGAATGTCCCGAAGGCTTATGAGCTGTTCCGTCCGCTCTGGAAAGGCGTACTGGTGACGGCTGGCGGTTTCGACGGCGCCTCTGCCGAGGAAGCTGTTGCTTCGGGCAATGTGGACGTCATCGCCTTCGGACGGCCGTTCATCGCCAATCCGGATCTGCCGGAACGCATCCGACTGAAAATACCGTTCACGCCCTACAACCGAGCCACATTCTACGGCGGCGAGGAGAAGGGCTACACGGACTATCCAATCCACACGGTTGCCTGATTTTGACGCGCGATGCGCGCCGGATGCGCAGGGCGACGGCTTCCCATGCCGTCGTCCTGTGATAATTTGCAAGCATGCACGTTCAGTCCAAGATCGCCATCAAGCACTCCACCTGCCCGCATGATTGTCCGTCCGCCTGCGGGCTCGACATCGAGGTGATCGACGGCCAGTCGATCGGCCGGGTGCGCGGCTCCAAGCAGCAGACCTACACCGCCGGAGTCGTCTGCGCGAAGGTCGCGCGCTACGCCGAGCGCATCCATCATCCCGATCGGCTGATGCACCCGATGCGCCGCACCGGGCCAAAGGGCTCTGGACAGTTTGCGCGCATCAGCTGGGACGAGGCGCTCGACGAAATCGCCGCGAAGTTCAACAACGCGGAGCGCGACTTCGGCGCGGAATCTGTCTGGCCGTATTATTATGCCGGAACCATGGGCCTGGTGATGCGCGACGGCATCAACCGTCTCGCCCACGAGAAGAAGTATTCGCGCTTCTACGGCACGATCTGCGCCACCGTTGCCTGGACCGGTTTTGCCGCCGGCACCGGCAAGGTCGCCGGTGTTGATCCGCGCGAGATGGTGAAGTCAGACCTGATCGTGATCTGGGGGACCAATCCGGTCTCCACCCAGGTCAATGTCATGACCCACGCGACCAAAGCCCGCAAGGAACGCGGCGCCAAAATCGCCGCCATCGACATCTATGACAACGACACCATGAAGCAGGCGGACATCAAGATCCTGCTGCGCCCTGGCACCGATGGCGCTTTCGCTTGCGGCGTGATGCATGTGCTATTCCGCGACGGTTTTGCCGACCGCGATTATCTCGCAAGATACACCGACGCTTCGCCGGAACTGGAAGCGCATCTCGCCACGCGCACGCCGGAATGGGCGTCATCCATCTGCGGCGTGCCGGTCGCCGAGATCGAAGCCTTCGCGCATCTGGTCGGCACGACGCCGCGCAGCTTTTTCCGCCTCGGCTATGGCTTCACTCGCAGCCGTAACGGCGCGACGCAGATGCATGCGGCACTTTGCGTGCCTACCGTCACTGGCGCATGGCAACACGAAGGCGGCGGCGCCTTCTTCAACAATGCGGCGATCTGGAAATTCGACAAGACTCTGATCGAAGGGCTCGACATGCTCGATCCCGCGACACGCCGGCTCGATCAGTCGAAGATCGGACGCATTCTCACCGGCGACGCCGAGGCGCT
>JAPLPC010000439.1 GCA_026400425.1 Hyphomicrobiales bacterium
AGACCGGTCACAGCGACGCTGCCGGTGCGTGCCCCGAAATCCACGGTGTTGGAGAAATTGCCCACGGCCTGCCGCAGGCTGCCGCTGTCGGTGCCGACCTGGGCGATGACATGACCGACATAGCTTGCGGTGCCGGTGGTCGGCATATCGCCGAGCTGCGACGGACGTCCCGCCGCCCAGGTGCCAAGAATACTCGCATCGGTGTCCTGGATCTTCAGGTTCCAGAAGCCCCAGCGCGTGTAGTCGCATTGGCAGACGGTGAGATTGGGCTGGCCGAGACTGGCGCCGAGCTGGCGCGTGGCGTCCGGCGAAAGGGTGCTCATCTCGCCGCTGATCCGGCTTGCATCAACGGTGCTGTCGAACACGCCGTCCTTCTTCACCTGCGCGCTAAAATTATTGTAGTCGGTATAGGTGCTGGCGGTCGGATCGGATGGGTTCACCGAACCGAATTGGATCGTGTCGTCGGCGCTGGTGCGGCTGAGCATGGCGTTCAGCGCCACGGTGACGCCGCCGATGACCGGAATGTTGTAGTTCTGCCCCGTGCTGGGACCCGACAGCGACTGATCTCGCACGACCCCGCCGAACACCCCGCTCAATGTCACCGTCGGCCGGCCCTGCGCTCCCGACGTTTCCACCGCCCGCGATTGCGCCGATGTCTGGATCGTCCGATCGAGCGTCGAGGCCACGTTGCCGATGCGGGTGATCACCGGCGCAGGCGTCGATGTGACCCGGCCGGCCACGCCGCCGGTGGTCGACCCCGTCGCCCGTCGCTCCGCCGCAGCGACATTGCGCGGCGAGGCATGGCCTGCGGTCACGCCGCCGCTCTGGCCGCCGGCGCTCTGGAAAATCTGCAGCTGCGACGCGACGAAATTCGGCGGCGGCGGTCCGGGCGGTGACGGCGGCTGTCCGTTGCCAGGCGTGCGCGTGAATTCCCCGGCGCTCAGCGAGACCGTGCCGCCGCGCGATGACACCGTCGATGATCCGTAGCCCATATAGACATTGGGCCCGTTCAGCAGCACCACGCCGCCGCGAATGCCGATGGTGGCTGCCGAGGTCTTAATCTCGGCATTACCGGCGTGGCTGATCAGCCCGCCGACGAACCGCAAGGCGCCCTTGCCGAGGGTCGCCGCGAGCTTGCCTTCGCCGGATTTGGGATCGAACACATATTCGTCGATGGTGAGATCGCTGTTGGGCCCCACGGTCATCGATGTCTTGTCCACGAACAGCACCTGCACCGATCCGCTTGCGGTGGTGCGGATGCGCTCCATGTGGCTGATCGACGAGCCGATCGTGATGGTGCGCATATTGATAGTGGCCGCAGGATTGACGGCGGATGCGGTGCCGACCTGCTGTGCATGCGCCGCGGTGCCGAGTGCCAGCATCGCGGCAAGCGAAGATGTCGTCGTCAGCATCGCGAGAGTTGCCAGGCGCTTCATCGGGCCATCCTCAAAATCGGACGGTCGGGCCGAACCCGACTGCAAAGTTGCTGATGCGATAGTTCGGCAGGCTGGATTCGATCTTCGAATACTGGATCTGCGTGCGCAGCCCCACATTGTCGTAGAGCTGCGCATCGAAGATGGCGCCATAGCGCTGCTCGCTGTCATGGCGCAGCATGGTCGGATCGATGATCGCATTCGGTGCTGCGTAATTCGCCCAGCTGAAGCCGATCGTCGGCGCGATCACGAACTGATACGGCTTGCCCCATATCGGCAGCACGAAATCATACGGAAAGGCGAGGTCGATCGAATAGCGCTTGTAGCTGTTGTAATCGACGATCGCCTGGTTCTGGTCGAAGCCGGCGCGGACCACGCCGCGCAGATTCGTCGTGAGGCGCAGATCCGTCACCACGCCCGATGACAGGAAGTCGCCGGTCTGTTCGGCGGCAGTCGGGAAGTTAGTCGAGTTGAAGAAGCTGCGATGACGGCCTTCGACGAAGCCTTCGATGAGGCCGACATCGCCGATCGTGCTGCGCGCCGAGATGCCGCCGCCGGCCGCGTTGAAGTAGTTGGCGTCACCGAGCCAGACCATGTCGCCGATGCCGTAGAATTTGAACGACGCGTTCTGACCGATGGCGATGCGCGGGCCGGCGACCAGCTCGACGAGGCCGAGATTGAACTGGCTGAGCCTGAACTGCTGCGATCCCAGTGCCAGCAGGCTTGCTTCGATCGCGTCCCCGCGCATGTTCGGCCTGTAGGTAACGCTGGCGGCCACGGTCTGGAACGCGTTCCAGTCCGGCCGCTTGCCGAAACTGCTGTCGAGAATGGCATCCTGGCCGAGCGCGCGGACCAGCAGGTCGTTAGGGCCGACATTGGCGTTGGTCTGGTAGCGCAGCCCGGCCTGGGCGAACACGCTGTAGTCATAGACCGACATCCGCCGGTCGATCTGCGCCAGATAGGCATTGACCTGGCCACGGATGTCGTCGGGCACCGGGCCCTTGATGGCATCGAGGAAATAGCTGCGCGCCAGCTCGTAGGAGCCGAGTTTCAGATACAGAACGCCGAGTTCGAGTTTGACCCGCGGCAGGTTCGGATTGAAGAACAGCATCCGTTCGAGCGCGCCGATCGCCGCCTCGTAGTCGCCGCGCGCGACGGCCTGTTCGGCGAATTTGAAGCTTACATCCAGGTCGGCCGGGCTGTGATACATCAGCTTGAACAGAGCGTCGTAATCGAACTGCGTCGGCTGCGTCGCAGACATCGCCTGCAACAGCGTCTGCTGGGCCTTGGCCGTCGAAATGCCAGCGCTCCAGACGAAAGCGACGCTCGCAACCGCGGCGCCGATGACTTTGATCGACAAGATACGCACGCCTGGCCCCAGATCTGATCTGGCGAAAGCTGCACTTCGAAAAAGCGCACGTTCCCCCAGCTCCACTGGCATCACTCTACTGGCGGCGGGCCCGGAATGGGCGGGGATTCTCGTCGGCAATCGAAAATAGCAAGGCTGATGCAGCAATTATGTAACATTGCGCAATGAGCAATGAACGCTGCAGACGAATGATGAGCGCACTCACCCTTCATCCCGAGGAGCCGCGCAGCGGCGTCTCGAGGGATGGCCGTGGACGGGGAGCCGTCGCTCCTGGTTCGAGACGCGCGCCAAGTGGGGCGCTCCTCACCATGAGGGGCAGCGGCTAGTTTGCGCCGCCGCTGGGGTAGCGAGCGAAGTCGATCTTGAACAGGCCAGGATCGGGCTTCCTGGTGGTGTCGAGATTGTAGATCGCCACCGTGGTGTCGTAGCCCTGCGGGTCGGTGATCGTCCACTGCTTGAGCTGACCGTCCTTGGTGCCGATCATCAGCATCAGGCGCGAAGTGCCGACCACGGCGTTGCGCTCCTCGATGATCACCGAGGTGTAGAGCTCGTCCGATGTCACTGCGACGACATTGGTGTCCTTCATCAGATCGATGCGGTCCGACAGCAGATAGCGCAGCGGGGTCTGCGACAGCGGGTAGATGTCCTGGGTCGCCAGTTTGGTGTCGCGCACCGCCAGCGACTGGCCGTCGGAGACCATCGCGATCGGCGTCGGCGCATCATATTCGAACCGCACCTTGCCCGGCTTCTGGATGTAGAAATCGCCGGTGGTCTTGCTGCCGTCGGGGCCGACCTGAACGAAGTTGCCCGACAGCGTCGACAGATTCGACAGATAGGCGCTGACCTTGGCCGCCGCTGCCTTCTGACCGGCGTCGAAACTCATGAACAGGCTGGCCGGCTTGTTGCGGCGCGGATCGGGGATTACCGGCTCCGGTGGCTTGGTCTGCCGCGGCGCCTGGGCCTGCTGCACCTGTGAGATGGTGGCCGGTGGCCGGCTCGGCTGCGTCTCGGATGCCGCCACCTGGAAGCTCGCATTGCGGGCCTTCGGCGCCGGGCGCGGCAGCGGCGTCGCCTGTGCCGAGGACATCAGGATGCCGGCCGCAAAAGTCGCAGCAAGGCCGACGGCGCCGGCGCGCACGAGGACCGGGTGTGCGGCGTGATGGATGTCGCGTTTCATCAAAACGTCGTCCTGCTCGGCGATGTCAGCGACGCAGTCTAGCGTGCTTCGTGTCGGGGTGGATATCAGGTTTGCGGTCGGGTCTCGGGTCCAACACGCGTCCGAAGGGGCGACTTCTGCCGCATCAGCAGGCCGTAGCCCCGCGCTGTGGCGATTTCGCGGCCCTGTCGGCCACCCCTGCGCCTGTCTGTCACTCGATACCGTCACGCGCTCAGAAACCACTCTCTTCTTCGGCGATCAGGATCTCGCGCTTTCCAGCATGGTTGGGCTGGCCCACCACGCCCTCGTTCTCCATCCGCTCGATCAGCGATGCGGCACGGTTGTAGCCGATCTGCAGCCGGCGCTGGATGTAACTGGTCGAGGCCTTGCGATCGCGCTTCACGATGGCAACGGCCTGCTGATAGAGGTCGCCGCCGCCGCCATCGGCACCCATGCCGGTGGAATCGAACACGGCGCCGTCTTCGCCTTCTTCCGGCTCTTCGGCGGTGA
>JAPLPC010000654.1 GCA_026400425.1 Hyphomicrobiales bacterium
CAGGAAGCCCTCGACGGCAAGACGGCGGACTGGATGGAGAAGGTGACCGACGAGCAATATGGCAGGCCCGTCGGCTAGATCACGTCGTTCGGCTTGCGGCTGTTTGCCTGTCGTAAAGGTGATCAGCTGTCAGCGACCGTATCGGCTGGCGGCGCCGTGCGGTCGATCGTCATTTGCCGCTTCAGGTCGTCAAAACGATCGCGGGCCGCCTTCTCTCGGGCATTGATGAAAGCAATGACGTCGTGAGGCGGCATCGGGCCCGACGAAATGGCGCGCGCGTGGCTGCCGATGGTTTCATCGACGAAATACTGCCCACTTTCATCCCGGCGCGCTGTCCAGCGGAATCGAATGGCATCCAGCGGCCCCGGGCCGAGGCGTGTATAGCCATCGACTTCGGCGGGCTCGATCACGGCAGGCTCGATTGGAGCAGAAGCGATTGCCGCAGCTTCGCTCGCAGCCGATTCCATCGCTGGCTCGATGTCCGATACCGGCGACGTGTCAGGTGCATCCCTCTCTGTGACGACGGTTTCGTCCGCTTTGGCCGGCCCTGTGTCGGCAAAGTGCAGTTGCGATGCCTCCTTGCTGTCGAGAAGGCTCGCGATGGCGGCGAGGGCGTGGTCGGTCGGATCGGTTCGAGTCAAAGCGGAACTCCCGGCACCACAAGGCGGGTCCAATGGGAAAAGGTTCGATGACCGGCGAGCCGGTCATATGACACTTTCCCAACGCCTGTGGCTGTTTTGGGGCGTAGCGGCAGCCGATCCAGGCCGCGCCACGAAGTTGGGCATTCAGTCCAGAACGTCGGCGTTGACGACATTGGCGCGGATCGGTTCGCCATCAAGGACGCTCAGCATGTTGCGGGCGGTTTGCAGGCCCATGCGGTCGAGCGCCTCGCGGGTGACGCCGGCGACGTGCGGGGCAATGATCACATTGGGCAGCTCGAACAGCGCATGTCCGAGCGGCGGCGGTTCGGCTTCGAACACGTCGAGGCCAGCGCCCGCCAGTTTGCCGGTGGTGAGCGCGTCGTACAGCGCGGCTTCCGCCACGATGCCGCCCCGCGCGGTATTGATGAGATAGGCGGTCGGCTTCATTCTGGCGATCCGTGCGGCGTCGAACAACCCGGTCGTTTCGGGCGTCTTCGGGCAGTGCAGCGTTACGAAATCTGCTTGCGCGACACCGGCGTCGAGACCTTTGACTGGCTCAGAGCCTGCGGCCTTGATGGCGTCGGCGGGAACATAGGGGTCATAGACCAGGACGTTCATCTCCATCGCCTGGCATCGTGAAGCCGTACGGGTGCCGATACGGCCAAAGCCGACCACCAGAACGGTCTTGCCGAACAGGTCGAACGGAAGCGCCGTAAAGCGCGTCGCCCATTTTCCATCCCTGACCATGGCATGCAATTCAACTGCCCGTTTCGCCAGGGTCAGCATCATGAAAAGCGCCTGTTCGGCGACGGACGGCGAATTGGCGGTGCCGGCGATCATCAACGGCACCTTGTGTTGGCTGAGCGCTGGAACATCCACGGCGTCGTAACCGACACCGATGCGCGCGACGACCTCGACGTGTTGACACGCCTCGAGTTCCGCAACGCCGAAGCGCGTCGCGCCGAGCGCAGCGCCGTGCACGGGCGCGTTGGCTTCGATCAATTTCAGAAAATCGGTGGCGGAAATCAGATTGCTGAACTCGATGGTCTCGACGTCGTCACGCGCATCAAACAGCGCGCGGCCTTGCGACGAGAGCGATTCGGTAATCAGCAGTTTCTTTTTGTTGGTCGCCATTTCCACCCCTTGAACGTTCAGATTTTTACGCGCCACGTTCGTCGTTGCGCCGCATTGATTTAACAGGCTTGCTGCGGCGAGGTCCATATTGACGGATCCGCGATACAACGGGTGCGACCGGTGGACTTGGTCGTCGCCAAACTACTATGTTGGGTCGGCGATCTTCGATCGACGGATTTTGCTGCGCCGCAAGAGAGGCTGAGGACATGCTGACGACCCGATCATTCCAGTTGCATCACGTCATGTGCGTCGCTCTGGCCATTCTCCTCGGCCCCGCCGGGACCGTCCATGCTCAGGGATTGGTCCAGGGCATGCAGCAAGGCGCGCGCGACGGCAATCGGGCCGCTGGGCCGATCGGCGGTGTTCTGGGCGGTGCCGTGGGCGGCGTCGTCGGCGCGGTTGGCGGCGTGCTCGGCGTGCCCGCGAACAAGGGCAGCGTGCGCGGACCGGTGTCCGGCGCGCAGTCGAAGCAGGGGCAATCGAAGAAAAACAGGAAAGGCGCTGACCAGGCGCCGGAATTGACCGCCGAGCAAATCGTCGCCAACAGCGACGCCAATATCGTGAGGATCAAGACCTCTCTCAAGCTGACGCCCGAGCAGGAGAAGAACTGGAGCGGCTTCAGCGATGCGATGCACACCCTGGGCAATAATGGCGCCGAGCGCCTGAAACTGCGTATTGCCCGTGCCAAGCGCGATCCGCCGGACGACATCATCGAGCAGATGCGCAACGAGGCCCAGTTCCTCAACGACCGTGCCGTCGATCAACGGGCCGTGGCTGATGCCGCAGAGCCGCTCTATCTGTCACTCGATGACAAACAAAAGGGGCTGTTCGTGCAGGAGTTGGTCAAGCTCAGCCGCGAGCGTGGGCTCGACTGAGCGGCGCGGACTGGAACTTCTCGGTGTCGGGTTCGTTTTCCGCACGACGGAGG
>JAPLPC010000340.1:0-889 GCA_026400425.1 Hyphomicrobiales bacterium
ATGGAAATCCTCAACGAGGACGACATCCCCTGCGGTCCGATCCTGTCGATGAAGGAAATCGCCGAGGATCAGTCGCTCTATGCCACCGGCACCATGGTGAAGGTCGATCATCCCGAGCGTGGCGAATATCTGTCGGTCGGCAATCCGATCAAGCTGTCGGCCTCGCCGACCGTGGTCGAACGCTCACCGCTGCTCGGCGAGCACACCGACGAAATCCTCAAGCAGGTTCTGGGCTTCAGCGACCACCAGGTCGCCGAGATCCACGACTCCGGCGCCCTCGATCCGCCACGCAAGGTCGCCGCCGAGTAAGCGACATCCAATCAAAGAACACGAAAGGCCGCTCAGACGCGGCCTTTTTTGCGTCCAGACGCCCGCCGGAACTTTAATAGGAAAATCAAATCGATGGATTTCGCACTGCAAAAACTTTCTTGCTGCCATGCAAACAAAGCTCTGGTCGGTGGCATCTGGTATACGTAGATTAGCTTCAGATCAGCAGACGGCACTGCGCCAATCTGGAAGGAAATACCATGTCCAAGACCGCTTCTTTCGACACGATCGCCAATTCCAGCCTGTTCGGCCGCTTTCTCGCTTTGCTGGATCGCGCCCTGATGGCGAGCGCCCGGATCTCGATCCGCAATGGCGACCTGCCCCGCGCCGGCCTTTGATTTCAGCTTTTGCGGGCTTTGGCTCGCAAATCTCTCTCTGTTCCTCCCTAGCCTCGGCCCCGGTTTTTCCGGGGCCTCTTTTTTGACCTCAAGGTTGCATTGCAGCAAACCTCCCGCTCACTGCGACATATTAGCCGCCCCTGCCTGTAACGACTCTAATCGCTTGCTGGTTGGCTTATCGCATACCAAACTGCATCCGCGGTCATGCTTCACTTCAATAGAAA
>JAPLPC010000340.1:906-8333 GCA_026400425.1 Hyphomicrobiales bacterium
GGACGAAGGCCGAGCGGCCCCGATGGGCACGCGACGCCGCATGCGCCATGCCACAGCGATCTCAACTCACTTATTCATCTTTACAGCGAGCCAGTTTGGCTCGACCGCCTGACATGCGCGCATGCGTATGCAAGGATCAGTTCACATGACTAGCAGCATGGAAAATTTGAAGGACGTCTGACCACACACTCATAGATGACAAGTCGGCGCCACGACCGACGCATCACAACGAATGGGAGAGAAACAATGAGTCGTTCCGCTTCATGTCTTGCGCTGGCCGCTGCGGCGTCCATTCTTGCCTTGTGTAGCATGCCCGCCTCCGCGGCATGGGAGCCGGTCAGACCGGTCGAGTTCATCGTGCCGGCCGGCACCGGCGGCGGCGCCGATCAGATGGCGCGCACCATCCAGGGCATCGTCACCAAGCACAGCCTGATGAAGCAGCCGCTGGTCGTCATCAACAAGTCGGGCGGCGCCGGTGGCGAAGGCTTTCTCGACGTCAAGTCCGCCAACAACAATCCCCACAAGATCATCATCACGCTGTCGAACCTATTCACGACACCGCTGGCCACCGGCATCCCCTTCAACTGGAAGGACATGACCCCGGTCGCCATGCTGGCGCTCGACGAATTCGTGCTGTGGGTGAATGCCGACAAACCCTACAAGACCGTCAAGGACTATATCGACGCCGTGAAGGCTGCACCTCCCGGCTCGATGAAGATGGGCGGCACCGGCTCGAAGCAGGAAGACCAGATCATCACCGTCGCCATGGAAAAAGCGATCGGAAGCAAGTTTACTTACATCCCCTACAAAGGCGGCGGCGAAGTCGCGGTGCAACTCGTCGGCCAGCATGTCGACTCCACGGTCAACAATCCGATCGAGGCTGTCGCGCAATGGCGCGGTGGCAAGGTGCGTCCGCTCTGTGTGTTCGACAGCAAGCCGATGGGCTATGACGAGCCGGTCGCCGACGGCAAGGCCTGGAAAGACATCCCGACTTGCAAGTCCCAGGGGCTCGACATCGAATATGTGATGCTGCGCGGCATCTTCATGGGGCCCAAGGCGACCAAGGATCAGATCGAATATTATGTCGAGCTGTTCAAGAAAGTCCGCGCCACGCCCGAATGGCAGGACCTGATGAAGAGCGGCGCCTTCAACACCACGTTCCTGACCGGTAGCGACTACTCCAGCTGGGTCGGTACCGAAGAAAAGCGACACGAGACGCTGATGAAGGAAGCCGGATTCCTCGCCGGCAACTGAGCGCGCGCGTCCGCAGAGCACACGCATCACGCTGCGCCGGCTCACCTCGTTGAGCCGGCCACTCCCAGACCGATCCGCAAGTTCGAAATGGAAGTCTCATGACCACGCACCAATCTCACACCACAGGTCCGACTCATAAAGCGGTCGAAGCCGGCGTCACCACCGTCATCGGCTTGTTCGGTGCCGTCGTCGTCTATGGCAGCATCAAAGCCGGCATCAACTGGGGCGCCGAGGGGCCGAAAGCGGGATTCTTCCCGTTCTATGTCGGCCTGTTCATCATCATTTCGAGCCTCATCAATCTCTGGAATACGTTACGCGAGGCGGATGGGCCGCTATTTGCCGAATGGGGCCAGCTGCGTCAGGTGTTCAGCGTCATCCTCCCGACCGGCATCTATGTGGCAGCGCTGCCCTTCATCGGTCTCTACCTCGCATCGGCGATCTTCATCGCCTGGTTCATGCGCTGGCTCGGCAAGTACAACTGGCCGATCATCGCCGCACTGTCGCTGGGCATGCCGATCGTCACCTATCTCGTTTTCGAACGCTGGTTTCTGGTGCCCCTGCCGAAGGGCCCGGTCGAAGAATGGCTGGGTCTGTAGACCAGGACACGCCTCCATCGCCAATGCGACTTCCGTGTCCGGCTCTGCCGGCCCGCTGATGAACTGCACGAAAAAACGGAAGCGACGCCAAGACAAACTGGGATTGGCTCGCAGCCCGCCTCCTCGCAATGACGTTTACGACGTCCACCATCTGTCAGTCGTCTTCAAGGACTTTTCGACATGGAAGAACTCGTCAATCTGTTCCACGGATTTGCCGTCGCTTTGCAGCCCTTCAACATCGCGGTCATGGTCCTCGGCATCGTGCTCGGGGTCATCATCGGCGTGTTGCCCGGGCTTGGCGGCGCCAATGGTGTCGCGATCCTGTTGCCGCTGACTTTCAGCATGCCGCCGACCTCGGCCATCATCATGCTGTCCTGTATTTATTGGGGCGCGCTGTTCGGAGGCGCGATCACCTCGATTCTGTTCAACATACCGGGCGAGCCCTGGTCGGTGGCGACGACCTTCGACGGCTATCCGATGGCCCAGCAGGGCAAGGCCGCTGAATCGCTGACCGCCGCCTTCACGTCGTCATTCGTCGGCGCGCTGTTCGCCGTCATCATGATCACGCTGGTCGCGCCGCTGGTGGCAGGCTTCGCATTAAGATTCGGGCCGGCGGAGAAATTCGCGGTCTATTTCCTGGCCTTCTGTAGTTTCGTCGGCCTCAGTAAGGAGCCGCCATTCAAGACCATCGCGGCCATGATGATCGGATTTGCCCTCGCGGCCGTCGGCCTCGACTCGATCACCGGCCAGCTCCGCCTCACCTTCGGCTCCACCGAGCTGCTCAACGGTTTCGACTTCCTGATCGCGGTGATCGGCCTGTTCGGCCTCGGTGAAATCTTCCTCACCATGGAGGAAGGCCTCAATTTCCGCGGCGGCAAGGCGAAGATCGATCTGCGCGTGGTGTTGCGAACCTGGAAGAGCCTGCCGCAATACTGGATGACGTCGCTGCGCTCCTGCGTCATCGGCTGCTGGATGGGCGTCACGCCGGCAGGCGCGACACCGGCGTCCTTCATGAGCTACGGCATCGCCAAGCGGATGTCGAAGAACGGCAAGAACTTCGGCAAGGGCGAGATCGAAGGCGTCATCGCGCCGGAGACCGCCGCCCACGCCGCCGGCACCGCCGCATTGTTGCCGATGCTGTCGCTCGGCGTTCCCGGCTCGCCCACCGCGGCCGTCTTGCTCGGTGGCCTCCTGATCTGGGGCCTGCAGCCCGGCCCGATGCTGTTCGTCGAGCAGAAGGAGTTCGTCTGGGGCCTGATCGCCTCGATGTATCTCGGCAATCTCGTCGGCCTCATCATCGTCCTCACCTGCGTGCCGATCTTCGCTGCGATCCTGCGCGTACCGTTCAGCATCATCGCACCGCTGATCTTGGTGCTGTGCGCCATCGGCGCCTACTCCGTGCACAACTCCACGTTCGACGTGGTGATGATGCTGGTGTTCGGCGTGATCGGGTATGCATTGAAAAAGTGCAACTACCCGCTCGCCCCGCTGGTGCTCGCCATCGTGCTCGGCGACAAGGCGGAGGAAGCGTTCCGGCAGTCCCTGCTCGGCTCGCAGGGATCGCTCGGGATCTTCTTCTCCAACACACTGGTCAGCACCATCATGATCCTGGGATTGATCGCCCTGTTCTGGTCGCTGATCTCGAACGGCTTGGCGCGCCTGCGTAACCGCACTGCAGCAGCGTCCGTCTAGTCGTATAAAGCCCAGCTAATCGAACAAAGCCCTGCAAAGGCGAAAGCCGGCGGTCATCCGCCGGCTTTCGTGGTTGTGCGCGTCGGCAAATCTTTTGCAGCACAGCATCGAGCCATGCGAAATGAACAGCGACAAACAGTCAAATACTTCTTGTTAGTTGGCATATCATATACCAAACTCCAGCCACCAGCTGTCGAAGGTAAATAGAACAGCGAATAGGAGGAAGTATGACGGATGCAGTTCACGGAGGCGCGCCCGCTGCCGCGCGTGTCAGCGATGCCTATCGCTGGACCCAATTGGCCATCGGTGTCGGCGCCATGGTGATGATCGCCAACTATCAATATGGCTGGACCTTCTTCGTCCCCGACATCCAGAAGAAGTTCGGTTGGGACCGCGCCTCGATCCAGTGGGCTTTCACACTGTTCGTGCTGTTCGAAACCTGGCTGGTCCCCATCGAAGGCTGGTTCGTCGATAAATACGGTCCAAAGCTCGTCGTGCTCATCGGCGGTATCCTCTGCGGCATCGGCTGGGCCATCAATGCACAAGCGGAATCGCTCAACGGATTCTATCTGGGTATGATCATCGCCGGCATCGGCGCCGGTGGCGTCTATGGCACCTGCGTCGGCAATGCGCTGAAGTGGTTTCCCGACAAGCGCGGCCTCGCAGCGGGCATCACCGCCGCGGGCTTCGGGGCGGGCTCGGCCCTCACCGTCGCGCCGATCCAGGCCATGATCAAGGACTCCGGTTTCCAGACCGCGTTCCTGTATTTCGGCCTCGGCCAGGGCATCATCATCGTGATCCTGTCGTTCTTCCTGTTCGCGCCGAAGGCCGGCCAGGTGCCGGCGGTGGTGGCGAATGCGAATGTGATCCAGACGCGCCGCAACTACACACCGACGGAAGTGATCCGCCATCCGATCTTCTGGCTGATGTATTTCATGTTCGTCATCGTCGGCGCAGGCGGCCTGATGGTCACGGCCAACCTGAAGCCAATCGCCGCCGACTGGAAGATCGACAACGTGCCGGTCACCCTGATGGCCATTACGATGACGGCCGTCACCTTTGCAGCCACCATCGACCGCGTCCTCAACGGCCTGACCCGACCGTTCTTCGGCTGGATCTCCGACAAGATCGGGCGCGAGAACACGATGTTCATCGCCTTCGGCATGGAAGGTGTCGGCATCTGGGCGCTTTACATGTGGGGCAACGATCCCTTGTGGTTCGTGTTGCTGTCCGGCTTCGTGTTCTTCGCCTGGGGTGAAATCTACTCGCTCTTCCCCTCGACATGCACCGACACGTTCGGCTCCAAGTTCGCCACCACCAATGCTGGCCTGCTCTACACGGCAAAAGGCACGGCGGCTTTGCTCGTGCCTGTCGCGAACTACATGCAGCAGTCGTCCGGTACCTGGGACAGCGTGTTCCTGATTGCCGCCGGTGCCAATATCCTCGCCTCGATCCTGGCGATCGCCGTGCTCAAGCCCTGGCGCAAGGTGGTGGTGGCGAAAGCCATGGGCTAACGCTCGCAAAATCTCGTCACCGCAGAAATGCGCTCATTCGCGGGGATGAGCGCATTTTTCGTGCGGCAATGGTTATGGCAACCCGACACGTCGCGGGAGGTCCCGAGGAGGCGCCGACGGTCGTCTGGTATGCCACAGCACCGACGTATAAACGGTGCCATGCTAAAACGTTAGAGCTGAAACCCTATAAAAACGACAGCAACACTGCCCTTTCACAATTTTCCCGCGCACCGCAAAGGATCACGCGTTGACAGTTGGCATACCGTATACCAATATTGTTGAGCGAGATCGACTACAGCCGATCAGCCAAAGGACAACATTCAAAGAATTCTCAAAGGAGGTTGCCATGCAAGTCGGAGACGTTCTGCGTCGTAAAAGCACCCGTATCGCTACAGTCCGCATGAATGAGACTGTTGCCATCGCTGCGCAGTTGCTGCGGACCGCGAATATCAGCGCGCTGGTCGTGAAGGATGTCTGCCGCACCGAAGGCAACACCGCCGTCGGCATGTTCTCCGAACGCGACGTGGTGCGCGCCATCGCCGAATACGGTGCCGCCGGCATCCATCGCAAAGTGTCGGAGATGATCTCGGTTCAGCAGCTGATCTCCTGCCGCTCCACCGATACACTCGAACATGTGCGCCACCTGATGAACCGGCATCACATCCGCCATGTCCCGGTGATCGACGACCACACGCTGATCGGCGTGATCAGCATCCGCGACATCAGCCGCGCGCTCGACCACGACGAGGCGCCGCAGCTCCAGGCGGCGGTGGCTTAGCCGCAGGGCGAGCGAGACGAAGTCGCCTTCCGCTCGCGCGGCAGGGCAGCTCGGTCGCTCAGCCCGTCTCCCGCGCGTGCTAGATTTTCGTCATCGCGATCGAGACGTTGCGGATATCGCCCTGCGAGGTGATCGAAACCGACTGCCGGTTGCCGCTGGTCGTCAGCGTGATGTTCGCCGAAAACATCGGTGACTCCGCGGCGACTGCAATCCGGCCGCCGCTGGCGCGGCCCTGCAGGCTGCCGCTGATGCCGCGCGAGGTCTCGGTCCAGGAGCCCGATACCCGGCCCCCCTCACTGACGACATCGCTGCTCAGCTCGAATTTGTAACTGTCGCTGGCGCAGCGCAGCGATTGCTGCAACGCGTTGTCGCCGGACGACAGACGATAGCTGGCGCGGCAGCGCAGCCGTTCCTTCGAGCCGTCGGCGAGCATGATCGTGCCTGCCCCCGACCACGCGCCGGAGAATCCGGTGAATGGCGCCGACTGAGCCAGCACCGGCGTTGCCGCCAGGAGGTGGCATGCCGCCAGACTCGCCATCACTGCAAAGGTTTTGCGCGAAGTCACCAAGGAATACGTCCTCTTCGAACGACGCCGGTCGCGTCATGACATATGTGCCGGCACCCTGGCGGATGGTTCATTGGGACGGGGCGCACCGTTCCGAGCCCCATGATCATGCGACCAAGAAGCTGGCTGGTTGCCGTCTTGGGGTAAACCCGCGGCGTGACGACGCTGTTCGGGAGATCAGAGGGTGGGCAAGCGCAGCGTGCCCCCATGATTTGCACGACGCGTTTTGGCGGGCAGGCTGCGCCTTGCCCATCCTGGCTGTGCGCCATGCATGGGGCCATGCCCCCGGGCTGTAGACATTGCTCCGCCCCACCGGCATCCTCCGCCGCGAACAAGCAAGAGCAATCGGCGCCCAACGCGCCACGGGAAACAAAAGGACCCATCATGATCAAGACACGCTTCACCGAACTCGTCGGCGTTGAGCACCCGATCGTCCAGGGCGGCATGCAGTGGGTCGGCCGTGCCGAACTGGTCGCGGCGGTCGCCAATGCCGGCGCGCTCGGGTTGATCACCGCCCTCACCCAGCCGACGCCGGAAGATCTCACCAAGGAGATCGCGCGCACCCGCGATATGACCGACAAGCCGTTCGGCGTGAACCTCACGATCCTGCCGACCATCAAGCCGCCGCCTTATGCGGAATATCGCCAGGCCATCATCGAGGCCGGCATCAAGGTGGTGGAGACCGCCGGCAACAAACCGCAGGAGCATGTGGACGAGTTCAAGAAGCACGGCGTCAAGGTCATCCATAAATGCACCAGCGTGCGCCACGGCCTCTCCGCCGAGCGCATGGGCGTCGATGCGATCTCCATCGACGGCTTCGAATGTGCAGGTCATCCCGGCGAGGACGACACACCCGGCCTGATCCTGATTCCGGCCGCTGCCGACAAGATCAAGATTCCGATGATCGCTTCCGGCGGTTTCGGCGACGGTCGCGGTCTCGTGGCAGCGCTCGCGCTCGGCGCCGAGGGCATCAATATGGGCACCCGCTTCATGTGCACGAAGGAAAGCCCGATCCATCAGTTGGTGAA
>JAPLPC010000288.1:0-3302 GCA_026400425.1 Hyphomicrobiales bacterium
CCGTGAACTGAAACGCACGCCGCTTCGCCGATTGCCATCAGGCCCGGCACGATTTTATCGGGATTATCGCCGTCCAGCGTCACCACTTCCGCTTTATAATTGGTGGGAATGCCGCCCATGTTGTAATGCACGGTCGGGATCATCGGGATCGGTTCGCGGGTGACATCGACACCGGCGAAGATGCGCGCGGATTCCGAAATACCCGGCAGGCGTTCATGCAGGATCGCCGGATCGAGATGATCCAGATGCAGGAAGATGTGATCCTTCTTCTTGCCGACGCCGCGGCCTTCGCGGATTTCGATGGTCATCGCGCGCGACACCACGTCGCGCGAGGCGAGATCCTTGGCTGACGGCGCGTAACGCTCCATGAAGCGCTCGCCTTCGGAATTGACGAGATAGCCACCCTCACCGCGGGCGCCTTCGGTGACCAGACAGCCCGAACCATAAATGCCGGTTGGATGGAACTGGACGAACTCCATGTCCTGCAGCGGCAGGCCGGCCCGCAGCGCCATGCCGCCACCGTCGCCGGTGCAGGTATGGGCCGAGGTGCAGGAGGCGTAGGCGCGGCCGTAGCCGCCGGTGGCGAGAATGACGGTCTGCGCCTTGAAGCGATGCAGCGTGCCATCGTCCATCTTCAGCGCAATAACGCCGCGGCAAGTGCCCTGATCGTCCATGATCAGGTCGATGGCGAAATATTCGATGAAGAACTCGGCGGCGTGACGCAGCGCCTGGCCATACATCGTGTGCAGCATGGCGTGACCGGTACGGTCGGCGGCCGCGCAGGTGCGCTGCGCCTGGCCCTTGCCGAAATCCATGGTCATGCCGCCGAACGGACGCTGATAGATCTTGCCGTCTTCCGTACGCGAAAACGGCACGCCCCAATGTTCGAGTTCGTAGACGGCGTCGGGCGCGTTGCGCACCATGTATTCGATCGAGTCCTGATCGCCCAGCCAATCCGACCCCTTGACGGTGTCGTACATATGCCAGCGCCAGTTGTCCTCGTGCATGTTGCCGAGCGAGGCCGAGATGCCGCCCTGGGCGGCAACCGTATGCGAGCGGGTCGGAAACACCTTGGTGATGCAGGCGGTGCGGAGCCCCGCCTCGCCGCAGCCGACGGTCGCGCGCAGGCCGGCACCGCCGGCGCCCACGACCACGACGTCATAGGTATGATCTTCGATGGGATAGGCGTAGCCGTTGGTGGCGGGGCCGCCAACGCCATTCGCGCCATTGCCATTCACGGCCATGCGCTACACTCCAGATGACAGTTTGAAAATCGCGTATGCCGAGGCGAGCGCCACGACGATCGAGAAGAAGTTGTTGCCGATGATGGCCGCCAGTTTCAGTTTCTCGTCATGCACATAGTCTTCGATCACGACCTGCACGCCGATCTTCATATGCACCACCGAAGCAACGATGAAGAGCAGCATGATGATGGCGACCAGCGGCGAACCGAGGATCTGCGCAGCGCCGGCCTGATTGCGGCCCATCACCGACATCACCACGAAGATGACAGGGATCAGCAGCAGCAGCATCGCCACCGCGGTCAGACGCTGGCGCCAGAAATCCGAGGTACCTGAATGCGACGAGCCGTGATTGCGGACGCGACCGAGCGGCGTCCGCATGGATTTGTCTTTGCGGGATGCGCCGCCGTGAGATTCGTCGATGCTCATCGACCGCCTCCGATTGCATATGCGATGACCCAGAGCAGGATCGTGATGACGATGCCGCCGATCAGTGCGGCCCAGGTCAGCCATTCGCGCTCGGATGGCTTGAAACCGTAGCCGAGGTCCCAGATCAGATGGCGGACACCGCTGAGTGCATGGTGGACCAGTGCCCAGGTGTAGCCGATCGCGATCAGGCGTCCGATGATGCTGCCGGAGAAGGCCTGCACATGCGCATAAGCGGCCGGGCCGGACGCGGCAGCAACCAGCCACCAGACAAGGAGAAGGGTGCCAAAATACAAGGCAATGCCGGTGGCGCGGTGCACGATGGACAGCGCCATCGTCAACGTCCAGCGATAGACTTGCAGATGGGGCGAAAGGGGACGTTCGATCCTGGTGGCCATTCAACAACTTTGACAGGTTAATGGGCAGTCAGTGCCCGAAATGGGATCGCGTAGATCAATTCTATTTACGAAGTCGGTACCACGAGTGCAATCGCGAAATGACTTATTCGGAATTAAGATTCAGAACTTGAAAGCAGCATCCCGCTCAGCGGTATTGACACTTGGCATGCCACCGGAGCACAGCCGATGAAGCGAGATTCATGCATGCTTCATGGCGCGATAGCAAAGTTAAATCGGGGTGGTTATGGCCGGGCTTAATGTGGTTGAGATCGCCGAACTGGCAACCCTCCTGGTGGCGGTTGGCGCATTGAGCGGCTTCCTGGCCGGCGTGTTCGGAATCGGCGGCGGCGCCATCCTCGTCCCAGTTTTTTACGAGTGTTTTCGCATTGCGGAGGTGCCGATCGAGGTGCGGATGCCGCTCTGTATCGGCACCTCGTTGGCCATCATCATACCGACTTCGCTGCGCTCGTTTCGCGCCCATCTGGCCCGCGGCGCGGTGGACATGGAAATCCTGCGCAAGTGGTGGTTGCCGATCCTGATCGGCGTCGGTATCGGCAGCGTGACCGCCCGTTTTGCCCCTGAAGGGGTGTTCAAGATCGTCTTCGTGGCCGTTGCCTGGTCCGCTGCTGCACGGCTGCTATTCGCCCGTGGGGGATGGAAACTGGGCCACGACCTGCCCGATGGGCCGCTGATGAAGGCTTACGGCCTCCTGGTCGGCCTGCTGTCGACCCTGATGGGGATCGGCGGCGGGCTGTTTTCGAACCTGCTGATGACGTTCTACGGCCGTCCGATCCATCAGGCGGTGGCCACGTCATCGGCGCTTGCGGTGCTGATCTCGATCCCCGGCGCCATCGGCTACATCTATGCCGGCTGGCCGGCGGCATCGCGCTTTCCCGAAGTGGTGGCGCTGCAGGTGCCCTTCGCGGTCGGCTATGTCTCGCTGATCGGCGCGGCACTGGTGATCCCGACCAGCCTGATCACGGCGCCGTTCGGCGTGAAAGCCGCCCATGCGATGTCGAAGCGCACGCTGGAGATCGCGTTCGGGGCCTATCTGTTCATCGTGGGGAGCCGGTTCGTGGTGGCGTTGCTGTGACGCGGTCAACGACGCCATGCGGTGCGTAATAGTATCCGTAGGACATCTTGCTATGGGTGACGCATGGCGCGCACACATCACCACGATCACACGCATGATCACGACGACCACGCAGGACATGCACATGGTCCCGGCGGACACGTC
>JAPLPC010000288.1:3358-5564 GCA_026400425.1 Hyphomicrobiales bacterium
GTTTCGGCAGAGCCTTCGCCATCGGCATCGCGCTCAACACCATCTTCGTCGTCGTCGAGGCCGTCTATGGCTATGCGGCCGGCTCGATGGCGCTGGTGGCCGATGCCGGGCACAATCTCTCCGACGTCCTCGGCCTGATTGCCGCATGGACAGCAGCCGTGCTGTCGCAGCGCGCCGCCACGCCGCGCTACACTTACGGCCTCAAGGGCTCGTCTATTCTCGCGGCCCTGTTCAACGCCGTTTTCCTGCTGGTGGCGGTCGGTGCCATTGCCTGGGAAGCCGTGCTGCGGCTGTTCAATCCGGAGCCGGTCACCGAGATCACCGTGATCGTCGTCGCCACCATCGGCATCGCCATCAATGGTATCACCGCCTGGCTGTTCGCCTCCGGCCGCAACAGCGATCTCAATATCCGCGGCGCCTATCTGCACATGGTCGCGGATGCGGCCGTGTCGGTCGGTGTCGTCATCGCCGCCGTCGTCATCATGTTCACCGGCTGGCTGTGGCTCGATGCCGTCACCAGCCTCGTCATCTGCGCGCTGATCGTCTGGGGCACCTGGAGCTTGCTGCGGGATTCCACCGCGATGTCATTGGCCGCCGTTCCGCGCGGCATCGATCCGGCTGCGGTGCGTGCTTATCTCGAAAAGTGCGCCGGCGTCGCACAGGTGCATGATCTGCATATCTGGCCGATGAGCACCACCGACGTCGCTCTCACCTGCCATCTGGTGATCCCGACGGGCGCGCCCGGCGATGCCTATCTGATGGATATCTGCATGCGATTGAAACGCGATTTCGGCATCGACCATGCAACGATCCAGATCGAGACCGATCTGGATTCAGCCTGTGCACTGGCACCGGACCATGTGATCTAGGAAGACCCCACACTCCATCCTCATCCTGAGGAGCCGCGTAGCGGCGTCTCGAAGGATGGCAACCAAGCTCCACAACTCATGGTTCGAGACGCGCGCAAAGAGGCACGCTCCTTACCATGAGGGATGGAGTCACTTCGTATAAATATCCTTGTAAGTCTCGCGCAGCACGTTCTTCTGCACCTTGCCCATGGTGTTGCGCGGCAGGTCATCGACGAAGATCACGCGCTTCGGCATCTTGAACTTGGCGATCTGGCCATCGAGCGCCTTGATGACGGCGGCTTCGTCGAGTGCGGTCTTGTTGTCCGCCACCACGACCGCCGTGACGCCCTCGCCGAAATCCGCATGCGGCACGCCGATCACGGCGCTCTCGATCACGCCGGGCATGGCGTCGATCTCGCTCTCGATTTCTTTCGGATAGACGTTGAAGCCGCCGGAGATCACCAGATCCTTGCCGCGGCCGAGGATGTGGACATAGCCCTTGGCGTCGATCTTGCCGAGATCGCCGGTGATGAAGAAACCGTCGTCGCGGAATTCTGACTTGGTCTTTTCCGGCATCCGCCAATAGCCCTTGAACACGTTCGGGCCTTTCACCTCGATCATGCCGATGGTGTCTGCCTCGAACGCCTTGCCGGTGTCAGGATCAGTCACGCGCACGGACACGCCGGGTAGCGGGAAGCCGACCGCACCGGGCACGCGCTCGCCGTCATAGGGGTTCGACGTGTTCATGTTGGTTTCGGTCATGCCGTAACGCTCAAGCACCGCATGGCCGGTGCGCGCGAACCATTCGCGATGTGTATCGGCCAGCAACGGCGCCGAACCCGAGATGAACAGCCGCATATGGCTGCAGGTGTCCTTCGACAGATTCGGCGAGGCCAGCAGGCGGGTATAAAAGGTCGGCACGCCCATCAGCACGGTCGCACGCGCCATCAATTGAATGATGCGCTCGGGATCGAGCTTGGGCAGGAAGATCATCGCCGCCCGCGAGAACAGCGTGACGTTGCTCGCCACGAAGAGGCCATGGGTGTGATAGATCGGCAGCGCATGGATCAGCACGTCGTCCTTGCTGAAGCGCCAGTAGCCGACCAGGCTTTGCGAGTTGGATGCAAGATTGTCATGACTCAGCATCGCGCCCTTGGAGCGGCCCGTGGTGCCCGACGTATAGAGGATCGCAGCGAGATCGTCGTTGCCGCGCGCCACGGTCGCGAAATCCGGTCGCTCTTGCTGCGCCGCGTCCGTGAGTGAGCCCAGCCCGTCGGCGCCGAGCGTTTCGACCTTCGCGCCGACCTTGCCGGCGATGGCTGCAATGCCATCCTTTTTCGACGGGTCGCAAACCACCA
>JAPLPC010000113.1 GCA_026400425.1 Hyphomicrobiales bacterium
GAACTCGAAGCCGGCCGCGAGCGCGCCCTCCAGCTAGGGGTGCACCTGCTCTCCGACGATTTCGTGACGATCGGACCGGCGCGTATCCTGGGTTGCACGCTCTGGACCGACTACTGCCTGTTCGGTCCGGCGCTGCGGGAGCCCGCGATGCACACCGCGCGCGATGGCATGAGGGATCACAAGCGGATCACCTGGCGCAAGGAGCCATGGGCCCGATTCCGGCCCGAGGAAGCGGCGGCGCTGCATGCCAAGTCCCGGGCTTTCCTGGAGACCGAGCTCGCGAAAGGCCACTCGGGACCCGTTATCGTAGCCAGCCACCACGGCATGACGCTCGAGGCGGTTTCCCCCGTGAATCAGCGGTCGCTGCTCAGCGCAGCATATGCCTCGGAATTGCTTCCGCTAGTCGATCGGCATCGTCCGACTGCCTGGATTTCAGGCCATTCCCACCACTTGATGAGGCTCCGCCGCAACGGGACGAAGCTCGTCAGCAACCCTCGGGGATATCCGGGCGAGAACACCGGATTCGATCCCGCCTTCGTCATGGAGATCGCCGATGACTGATCCCTCGCGACGCTTCGCCATACTCTGCATGTGGCAGGTGCATCCGCCCTAGCGGGCCGGCACCGACGTGACCACCGCCACCACCGCCACCAAGGAGACAACGATGCCCCGACCCACGAAGCGCTCCGCCATAGCCTCCTACCCGCAGGTGCATCCGCCCTAGCGGTTCTTCCACCATCATCACGCAGGACAGACCGAAGTGACCAAGCCGAAGAACGTCGGAAAACGAACGAAGACCAAGGATGCGACCGCAGGCCGCCGCAAGAAGGCGACGCCGGGGAACGCCGCGGCCGCTGCCGGCCCGATGCCCGCGATGGGCCCGCTCGAGGAAGCGGTCCACCGCCGCGACGCCGCTGCCTGCGCCGTCTATCGCAAGAAGATGACCGCCGCTGCGGCGCGCCGTCCGGGCTGGACCGGCGAAGGCGCATCGGATGCCGAGCCGGGGAAGGCGAAGTCGAAGTCGTGGGGCAAGAAACTCGGTTCGCCCCTCGCGGCGCTCCGCAGGCCCTCGGCGGAAAACGACGACTTTCAGGAGGCACCGCGCGGGCAGAAGATCGAAGCGATGCTGGCCATCGACGTCGCCGCACGTCTCATGTTCGCCAGGCAGATCGATCTGCAACCGGGGCTCGCGGACGCCATCCGGAATGGCTCTCCCGTCGTGACGGTCGACATTGCCGACAGCGAGATCCTCGACCGGATCGGGCGCAACTGGAGCGACGTGGTACTGTCGGAGTCGGCACGTTGCGTGAAGATCTCGGGCGGCGGTGGGCTGCGTCACGGCGATAGCGACGCCGTCTACGTGGTCGCGAAGGAGCCGGTCAAGCCGAAGGAGACCGACGGCCACCGACGCGTCCTCCTCGAGGCGATGTCGCTGGCCGTGCCGGTGTTCGTTTTCTCGCCGCGCGCCGCATCCCACCTGCCGTCCGGGCTGGGACTAGCCTTCGCGGAGAAGGTCGTGATTCCGCCTCTCGACGCGGCCACCATCGTGCGCACCATCGAGGTCGTGACGGGCCGGCCGTGCCGGAAGGCGCTCGACGACGCAACCGTGTCCGCGACGGATCCGGCCACTCTTTCGCTCGCCGTCCGGTTCGACCGGTCGCCTTCGGACTGCGTCGCGCGCCTGCGTAGGCTGGCCGCCGATAAGTCGGTCAAGCGGCAATCGCGCGACCTGTCCCTCTGCGAGCTTCACGGCATGGACGCGGCCGTGAATTGGGCCCGGTCGGCGATCGTAGATCTGAATTCCTGGAGGCGCGGTGACGTAAAATCCTGGTCTGCAATTTCATCAAAAGTACTTCTGAACGGCCCTCCCGGAACCGGCAAGACGACATTCGCGCTTGTATTCGCACGTGCGGCGGGACTGCCGATCGTCACGGCCTCGCTTGCCGGCTGGCAATCTCAGGGCCACCTCGGCGATCTCTTGAAGGCAATGAGGACCGATTTCCTAAAGGCTAGGGAGCTCGCGAATTCGACCTCCGGTTGCGTTTTATTCATCGACGAGGTCGATACTTTTGCCGACAGAAGCACGATCCGACATGATCACGCCGATTATACGATTCAGGTAATTTCGGGATTTTTGGAGCTTACTGACGGTCTCGCGGGACATGAGAATCTCTTTCTGATCGCAGCCTGCAACGACGTGCGCCGCTGCGACCCGGCGCTGATCCGCCCGGGCCGGTTCAACCCCGTGATCGAAGTTAATCTGCCGGGCCTCGCGGATCTGGAAAAGATGTTCAGAGTGCGTCTGGGTCCGGACCTTGTCGATGCCGACCTGCGCGAAGTCTGCGAGCGCGCTCTCGGCGGCTCCGGCGCCGAAGTCGAGCGCATCGTCAACGACGCCCGCCGCGTCGCAAGACACGACGGCGCCCGGGCGCTGGCCATGCGGGATCTCCTCGGCATCGTGAAGGGCGAGGATACCCGGTCCGCAGCGCTTCGCTGGCGCGCGGCCTTGCATGAGGCCGGGCACATCGTGCTCGACGTCGTGTTCAATGGCCCGGCCGGGATCCACGCGACCATCACTCCCGCGCGCGGCAACGGCGGCAGGGTCGTCAGGACGGAGCGTGCCGAAGTGGCGGGCACCCACGGCGACTATTTTCGCCGGCTGCAGGTGATCCTCGCCGGCCGCACGGCGGAGATTTTGGTGCTTGGTGACGCCAGTCATGGCGCCGGCGGCGGCGCCGGCTCCGACCTGGAAATGGCCGGATCGGCGGCCGCCGCAATGGTAGGGTCGTTCGGCCTTGCGGGTTCCCGGCCGCTTCTCTACCTGGCGTCTCGAGAGCGGACCGATGAGTTGCTCGCTTACGCCGACGTGCGGCTGGCCGCGAACGATGAACTGGTCAAGGCGGAGGCGGCCTGCCGCAAGCTTCTCATCTCTAAGATCGGCGCCCTCCGCGCCGTGGCGGACCGGCTTTTCGAAGACGGCAGGATCGACGGCGTCACCGTCGGAATGCTGATCGATGGGCATGACGAAGTCGTCGGCGCCGAAGAATTCGAGGACCCGCAACCGACGACCACGTCCGAAGTCCGACAGCATGGAGTTTTGGGACCGGACGCGAGGAGCAACACCGATGACGGCAAGTGATCTGCCGCCGCGCATCGCCGCGCGGCCGAATCCGAACGACTGGGGCGACGAAGACCTCATGACGCTTGCTGAGGCGGCTGCGCTTTTCTGGCCGGATGGACCCATTTCCGAGCGGACCTTGCGGACGGCTGTCCGCGACGGCCGCTTGCCGATCTCGATTCTCGCCGGCAAGTTCTTCGTCACCAAGATCGCACTAAGGCGCCTATCGGAATGCGAGCCTGTCGCGGGCGGCGTCGCTGGCCGCTCTGGAAGCCGCACCGTCCTCGAAGACGACCTCGCGGCGATCGACCGCATGGGCCGGCGCGACGGGTAACGTCTCGCGCGCTGCCGAAGCGGGGGCCGCACCCCGCGCGAGCTTGACGATCGACGCGTGATCGTACGATTGTGACAATCATCGGTTGCGCCGCGTTTCCGAGGCCGGGGGGCCGGGTCGTCCTGCATAGCGATCACCGCCGCAGGCGCCCCGTCGGTGGCCGTCCGTCACATGAGATCTTCCACCTGCATTCCTGGTACATCGGACCATCACGCATGAACGAGGCTCTCGCGCTCAAACTGCTTCGCAACATCATGCAATGGGACGAGGAAACGGCGACCCGCGAATACAAGTGGGTGCGCCTGATGTCCCTTCTGAAATACGACGGATATCGAGATTACGTCGCAGGCGTGCGGTTTACGGAAAGTTTCGCGGGTTGGCTCATCCAGTTCAAACCCGCCCATCGCGCTGCGGCTTACGACTTCGTGAAGAACCGCCTGGTCTACTTCTCACCACTCGAAATTCACCGGCTCGTCGACCAGCTTTATCCGCGTTTCATCGAGCCCAAGCTCCGTAAGGCGGCATCCGGTCGAACCGGTGTCGCCCCGTATCTCGTCATGTCCGACCGGATAGCGAGGCAGGAGCTGCTGCGCGAGAGGCGACGGACCCTCTTCATCGGATTGAGCGACGGGGCACGGATCGACATCCTTCGGCGGTCCAATGCCGGCGTTCTCGTCAACGACCAGATCGTCCTGGCCACGCACATCGATGACGACAAGTGGAAGGACCTCGGCTCGAAGCTGGGCGAAGACCCGATCTTCGAGCCGAAAAGCAATCCTAAGTTCGACCGCATCTGTCTGGTCGACGATTTCACCGGTTCGGGGACGAGCTTCCTGCGCCAGCGCAAGAACAAGACTTGGACCGGCAAGCTTAGGAAATTCGGGCTGGGGCTCGTCGCCGCCCGGCAAAAACTGGGCCCCGACTTTCCGCTGACCGACGACTTCGCGCTCCACATCCACCACTACATCTCCTCGCACCAGGCACACTCGACGATCGTCGAGCGGATCGCCGCGATATCCGCCGATGCGGCAGACGAAGAGGGTTGGTTCTCGCAGATCGAAGTGAGCGAGGGCATTCTGCTTCCCGAAAGCACGCGTTTGACCGCGGAAAGCGATCCCGACATGTGGGAGGTATGCCACCGGTACTATGACCACGGGCTATACGAACAGTTGAAGACCCACTTGGAGGAGGCGCAGCAGACCCACATCCGCCATGGATACGGCGATAGCGCGCTCCCTGTCGTTCTCGAACACAATTGCCCGAACAACGCGATTACCCTGTTATGGTCAGAGACCGACGGCTCCTCCGGGCACGCCATGCGCCCGCTCTTCCCGCGTCGGCACCGGCACTCCTGAGAACCGCGAGATCATGGCAAATCCCTTCGAAAAGCGCGCGACCGAATATCTTCGGGACGACGAGGCAGGCTTCCTGTCCATCGTCAGTCCGGAACCGCTCAGGACCTATCTCGAGCCATACGCCTCGCAAGGCCAGCTTTATGAAAAGCTGGTCCGGATCATCGGCTCCCCCGGCTCAGGCAAGACCACGATGGCGACGTTGGTCGAGTCCCGGATGGTCTCGGCCGTGCTGGCAGAGCGCGAAAAGGGCGACTACGGCGAAATCATAGCCGCCCTCGACGCTTGCGGCATCGTGACGAAGGGCGTCCAGACCATCGCCGGCGTGCGCCTTCCGATGGAGGGCGAATACCGTGATTTCTGGGAGTTGCCCTATGAGGTAGCCCTCCGCACGCGACTGGTGCTCACGTTGATCCAAGCGCGGGCCGTGCTCGGCCTCGTCCGCAACCTGGAACGGCGGGAGGCGAACCCAAGATTCAGCTTCATCATACGGTCCGACGCGGGTGCGGCCTTGGAGAGCATAGGCGGCAGCGAGACCGAACGGATCGTCGAGCGCGCCCGCGCCGTCGAGAGGGCCGTCTACGAGGTCGGCGCCAGTCTGGTGCCGCCGCGGGAAGAAGCGATCCCGGAAGCCGCCGTCCGACCTTTCAGACCGTTTGACGTTATCGAGGGCATCCGGCTGGAGCGTCCGAACGGAACGACGGAGACATTGCGTTTTCTCGTCATCCTGGACGATGCCCACACCCTGGCTCCAGAGCAATTCGACCTCGTCTTCCGCGACCTGGCCCGCCGGGAGATCCGCATCGCCAGGTGGATCATGATGCGGCAGGACGGCATCAAACCCGAGATTGCGCTCGGAAACGCCGACACGTCGCTTGCTCCGGAGGTCACGCCCGGCCGCGACTACATCGACGTCTTCCTCAACAAGGCCGAGGACCGTCAGCGTTCGCGCACGATCTTCAGGACCATGGCGCGAAGCATGGCGGACCGCTACCTCCGGAGACATCCCGTCTTCGAACGGAGACCATGGCGGGGCTTTTCGACGCTGCTGTCCGTCGAGATTCCCAGCCTTCCCATCCAGACCGTCAAGCGCATTGAGCAGGATGTCGAGAAGATCGAGGCCAGCCTGAGGATCACCCCCGGCCGGCGTGAAATGCTGAAAAAAGAGATCGAACGCTACGTCTCCGGAGCCAAGACCCAGGACACGGGCAAGGAGGTCCAAGCCGTCATGCTGCGCATCCTGATGCACCGCTACGTCAACCAGGTGCCGCAGCAGTCGCTCTTCGAAGGCGATCTAGATCCCGAACCGCGGCGGACGATGACGGCGGACTCCGACGTGGCCAACGGAGCACGTCTCTATCTGAAGCATCACCATTCGAGAGCGTTGCACTACGGAATGAACGCTCTAAGCGACGCAAGCTCGGAGAACGCGGAGCTCTTCCTGCATCTGGCAGCGTCGCTCGTCGACAGGATGGAAGCGCGGATCATCAACGGCGATCCGCCGCTGCTCTCGCCCGAGAACCAGGACAAGATCCTCGGGGACCGCGCGCGGCAGATCATCCAGAAATGGAATTTCCCGTTCGCGTCGAGCATCCGCAAGATGACCGCGGCGATCGCCAAGGAGTGCGTGGACGAGAGCCTTGCTCCCAACGCGTGGCTGGGAAGCGGCGCGAACGCCATCGGAATTCCACAGGACGAATTCTCGGAGGCGGCCAGCGGCAAGAACACCGAATTCACCCAGATTCTCCATTACGCAGTCGCATACAACGCAATCCTGCTGCGTCCGAACTATCCGCAAGGCAACAAGCTGTGGTGCCTCCTGGAGCTCGGTGGCCCGGTGATCCTCGCCAATTCGCTGACCCTCAATCGCGGCGGCTTCCTCCAGAAGCGTCTCGCCGATCTCCACAGATACGCCGGAGTCGCGACGTGACGTCACCCCGTTGGCAACATTGCGTCTCCCACGGCGACGCCGAAGCGGAGACGTTCCTGCGGGAATATTTCGCCCGCCCGGACAGATCATGTCTGCTCGTCGCCGGAGCGGGCTTCGATCCGCGCAGCGCGGCCATTCCGGCGATCATGGCTGAGTCTAGCGCTGGCGACGGCCCGGCCCGACTTAGCGCGATCTTCATCCGCGAGCACCGCCCGAATCCGGGCGCCGATCTCCTGCGGGCCGGCGACGCCCACGCCGTGCTCCTTCAACGTACGATACCCAGATCGCGGATCATCGAGGTAGACGTCCTCGCGGACACCGACCGGGCCGTGGTCGGTGGGCAACGGGTCATTTCAGCCATAAGCAGGCTCGATGCCGGCCTGCTGGACGGAGTGACCGACGTCGTGCTCGACATCAGCGCCTTGTCCATCGGCATATTCTTTCCGCTGGCGTCCTATTTCGTCGCCGCATGCGAGGCGGCGGGTCCGGGCATGAACTTCCACGTCGTCACGGCTTCGAACCCGTTCCTCGACGATGCCATCACCGCGATATCGAGCGACGTTGTCGACCCGGTGCGCGGTTTCAGCGGCGAAATCGACTTCGAAGCGAGTGCGGACGAGCCCAAGATCTGGCTTCCGCATCTCTCCAAGAACCGGAATTCCGCTCTTCAGCTCATCCTGGACAGCTTGGATGGACCGGTCAGCGTCTGTCCGGTGCTTCCGTTGTCCCAGCGGGACCCCACGACAGCCGACCGGCTCGTCGCAGACTTCGAGAACGAACTTTACGAAGGATGGAAGGTGGACTCGAGAAATCTGGTCTACGCCATCGAGGACGATCCGCTCGACCTGTACCGGACGATCACGTCCATCCATCATCGCACCAACAGCGTCTTCAAATCGTTGACGAATTCCCACCTCGTCCTCTCGCCGTCGGGCAACAAGGTGCTGGCGATAGGAGCGCTGATGGCTGCGCTCGAACACAAGCTCGCCGTCAGGTACGTCGAATCCGTGGGATACGAAGTCGACTGGACCAAGATCGAGACCGCGGCGAACTCGCGCAGCAGGCTCGTCCACGTGTGGCTGCAAGGCGAGCCATACATCGAGCCGCCGGAAGTTACTTCCGGCGCCGGCCGGGAGCTCGAAGGGACCGCTACATGACGCCAGTGTTCTCGTCGAAACTGGACTCGCTCGTCGATACCGTAGAGCTTGCTTGCCGCAACGGCCACGGCTTCCTGGCGGAGGCCATGGAACGCGCTGCGGCATACCCGGTCGCTGCGGTCGGCAGCGGCGGGTCGGTGGTGGCCGCGGAATTCCTGTCGTCCTGCAGATCATGGCTGCAGCATGCACCCACCGCTGTGTGCACACCCATGGCGTTCGTGCTGGATCCTGTGTTGCCGCAGTGGGGTGTCTGGCTTTTCAGCGCGAGCGGCGACAATCCGGATGTGCAAGCTGCGTTCCGGGCGGCGACAACCGAGCATGCCGAGCGCGTGGACGTCGTCACCAACCGGAAAAATGGAGCCGTGGCCATGGCGGGCGTCGCGCGACGCACGCCGCGCGTCCATGTCCTCCCGACCGCCGAGGCCAAGGACGGCTTTCTGGCGACGCATTCGCTCGTCTCGACCGTCACCTCTTTGCTTCTGGCGAGCGACGACGTCGTGGGCGAGCTTTCGGACGCACGGACGAACGAGGCGGCGGGGGTTGCGAAGGAAGTCTTGGCGGTGGACGCCAGGAAAGTCGTCCATGGGGCTCTTTCGCGCATGGGTGCATCGTCCTGCGACACGTTGTTGCTGCTTCATGATCCAGGCCTCGCCGCCGCCGCCTCCATGATCGAAACGAGCTGCTGGGAAGCCGGCCTCTGCGCCGTCCAGCGCACGGACTTCCGCAATTTCGCTCATGGCCGGCATGTCTGGCTGGCCCACAGTCCTGAGAAGACTTTCGTTCTCGCGCTCACTTGCGACCGGACGCGGGAGATCTGGGCGTCGATCGCGGAGGACATTCCGGTCGAAGTCGCACGCGGGCATTTCGACTTCGGACCGGCCGGCCGCTTCGGCCTCTTCTCGGCCGTGCTCCGGTCGTTCGCGATCGTGGAGGGGATCGGCCGCGCCAAGGGAATCGATCCGGGCAAGCCGGCCGTGGGCGACTTCGGCCGCCGCCTGTTCGCACGGCAGGACCTGCTCTCGGTGGTCGAACGCGAAGACGCGGCCACCCGCCGGAAATGGCGGGCCGAAATCAGGTCCGATCGACAGAACCGCGCGCAGGTATCGTGGCCGGCAAAACGCGAGGTGTTCGTCCGGGAATTCGAGAACGCGAAAATCGGCGGGGTCGTGCTGGACTACGACGGCACGGTTGTCCCCACCCAGCGCCGGCTAGACGCGCCGGACGCCGAAATTCTGGCAATGCTCGTCCGATGGATCTCCAGCGGACTTGTCGTGGCATTCGCGACCGGGCGCGGCGGTTCGGTGGGCGAAATGCTTCGGACGCAGCTTCCAAGCGAGTTTTGGCGTCGGATCATCATGGGCTACTACAATGGCGCCCACATCGCTCCGCTTACCGTCGATCTCGAGCAGAATCCTCCGGAGCCGGATCCCGTCATCGGGCGGATGTTCGCGGAAATCTGCTCGATCTCAGGATTATTCAAGGAAAGCTGGCTTCCCAAGCGCAGTCCGTTCCAGATCACCGTCCAGATCGACAAGCTGGCGTCTCCGGCGGAAGGAGCCCGAAAATTGCGGGAGATCGTCGGCCGCTACCGTGAAACCCGGATCTTCCGGTCGGGACACTCGCTCGACATCTGCCCGGCCTGGGGTGGAAAGTGGCGGGTAGTCGAACATGTCAAAGGTCTATTGCCCCGGGACGATTCCGCGGTCCTCACGATCGGGGACAGTGGTGATCGGCAAGGCAATGATCACGAACTGCTCACCGGCAACTTCGGGCTGAGCGTCGATCGCGTGTGCGACCGTACAGATTCCTGTTGGAATTTGCTGCCGCCCGGGGTGTCGGGGCCGAGCGGTCTGTTAAGGATACTCGGAGCGCTTCGTGAAACGGATAGTCGACGCGCGCGTTTGGACGTATCCGCATTGTTCGGAACCTGATATATGTTCACGCTATGATCCAAAGCGAAACCATCAAAGCTTCGGACTGGGCGGCTCGTCCGTCGATCGCCGGTACCGGCTTGGCGGCTGTCGATCGTATCTATTCCTCGGATCTGAAGCGCCCGATCGAGGCGCTTGGCGGTTCCTGCGGGAATGTCCTGATCTCGCTCGCCATGCTGGGGCATGCCGTAGCGCCTATGGTTGCGATCGGCGACGACGATCAAGGTCAGTTCCTGTACGACGAGTTCGCCAAGGCCGGCTGCGAGACCCAATACGTCTTCCGAGGCGGGGGCGCGGGTTCGCCAGTAATCGTCGAGTTCGTGGACACCGCGAGCGCCACCCATCGGTTTACCTCGACATGTCCCGAGACATCGCGGTCGTTTCCGCGGTGGAGCTCGATTGATGACCAATTGGTGGAAAGGGCGCGAAGCACGCTCGATGCGGCATCGGTGTTCTACACCGACCGCATCTCCTCCTCGATCCTGACCGCCATGAAGGCGGCGTTCGAGGCCGGAGCGCTGGTGTTCTTCGAGCCCGCTTCGGCAGACGGCCCCCTGTTCATGCAGGCCTTGGAGTTCGCGTCCGTCATCAAACTCGCGGACGGAACGATCGGAGATAGGATCGAGGACCGCGAAGTTCGAAGCGGGGCAGTTCTGATCCGAACCCATGGCGAGAGGGGGCTGACCGTCTCCTCCGGTTCTTCGCGACGTTTCTTTCCGTCGACCGCCGCTCCGAGACTCGTCGATACTTGCGGTGCCGGGGACATGGTCACCACCGGTCTTCTGGATTTCATCCTCACGCGTTGGACGTCCGATCGCCGGTGGTCTTTGGACGACGTGATGGAAGGCGTGGGGATCGGGCAGCGGCTCGCTGCGCTGAACTGCGCGTTCACAGGCGCTCGCGGACTTTTCTTCGCCGCAGGAGCGGGTTACGTGCGCGAGATACTCGACCGCGGCGTCGAGGGAGACTGCGGGTCCTACGTCATGACACTGGGGCGCTACGAAGGATACTGAGTGCTATTCGGCGGCTTCCATCTTCGGCCGACGCGGTTCGGTCCGGCTGCCGCCCTCCAGCCTCTCCCGCACTTCCATCAGCATCGTGCCGAGCATGTTCTTGCCGCCCTTGCCCTCGACCTCGCCCCAAAGCCGGTTGACTGCGTTGTCCACCGTAGCCGTCTCGATCAGGACGGCACTTCCGGTGGAGAGAAGAATGGCGGCGAGGTCGGCGTGCTGGGTGAACTTCGCCCACAGCACCGCCCGCATGCGGTCGAACTTGATCTTGGACCAGCTAGGCGCGATGTCCCATTGATACAGGCCGTGAGCGGCCATCGCGAGCAACGATGGCGAGGGCGCCGCCATCAACCAGTCACGCACCTCGGTTTTCCGGGCTTTGCCGGCCTGATAGGCGTGCTCCGCAGTAGGAAAGACGTAACCCTCGAACGAAACAGGACGCCGATACAGGTTGCTGAACACCCCGTACGGCTTCTCGCTCGCGCGGTAGAATCGAATTTCCTTCATAACAGCAAGCCCCTTGTATCGTAGGTCGGGATTCTGCATTATTGCATGAAATATTGCAATCCGGAACGCGACATTGTCCCCCAGACGAGGCAGGCCGACAAGTCCCGTTGAGGGCGCGAGAGAGGCAGCCGCCGCGGTCAGATCTTTTCAGAGATCCTTCGGAATGAACGATCAGCAGCTGGCCGACGCCGCTGGCATGAACCAATCGAGCGTCAGCCGCGCGCTCAGCCGCAATCCGCCGACGCTAACCCCGAGCCTTAGAAAATTATGCAATTATGCAGAAAATACGATCGGGCCGACTGCCGGCTCCGGGTTTTCCGAGGCGGCGAAGGCGAGGCTGGCTGAAGTCGCGACTGCAGCGTGGGACGGCACGCCGCAGGGCCTGAACCGGCTTGTCGCGATCTTGCAGCTTCTCGGCCAATATCACTCGGCTCGCGACCAATGACAGCCAGGCTGCGAGGGGCGATGAGATCCCAGCGACGAAAAGGAAAATCGAAAGGACGAAGCGGACGCCGTGGATACGGTAAGTGCGCGAAGAACGGAATGACGGGTCGTCGTTCAGGTTGAAGCGCTTAAGTGAGCAGGCATTTTCCGGCAGGAACGACGCCGAGGCGCGGCGCGATCTGGGCCATCTAGCCCGGACCGCGGTCGGCAACATCCGGGACGGGCGACGGCATTGCTTCCGCCGGTGCACGGTCGCCCTCGTTTCCGGTCATTTGGACGCCTCGGCCAGGATGGCCAGACGCAACATTCTCCTCCTCAGGAGATCGACCTCGGCGGCGCCGCTGTGATACTGCGCGACCGAATAAGGCGGCAGACACTCCGAGCCGCGGTCGGTCACCGTCACGATTCGCTCGAGCTCACCGGAGGCGAAAAGAAATTCATCGATCGCCGTTTCGGTCTCATCGCGCGGGAGGGACGCAAGGATGATCTGTCGGAGCGTGACGTTGTATTTTTTTGCCGTTTGCTTCACGCTGGCAACCGCTTTGTCCTTTGCACCCTCGAGCACTGCGTTAACGGACGGCTTGTTTTTCAGCCAGGCGTACGAACGGAAGCGGCGATTGTGCGGTCGGTGCCTGAAATCGAAATCCGCGCCGTACCCCGGGTCGGGGGCGAATAGCACGCGGTCTTCTCCTTCCTGCGTCGGCGTGATGTCGAGCAAACGTCTGCCGTCGTGCCATACGCAGTGGAATTCGGCGTTGAGATAAAGTCCCGGCGCTTCCCAGATGAGCCAACCGTAGACTGGCTCGCCGCCGGCTTCGTCGCACTGAGCGAGGACGTTTGCTGAGCACCATCCCATTCTCGCCGCCGGCCCCGGAGAGACGTTGAGGTGAAGCGGCGGCTGGATTTCGAGATCTTCGCACAAGGCCAGGACCGGCTCGGCGATCTCGCGCGGAACCGTCTCGTTGGCCGATATACGGTCCGGCTGCCGCTGATGCTGCTGTTCCAAATGACGTCCTTTCCCGCGGCTTCACGTGTAACTTCTATTCCTCGTCGTCGTCCGCTTCCGCTCGCACTGCGTCGCGGAAGCATTCGACGAATCCGAGAAGTGCGATGGCTGTGAAAAAACTACCGCCTACGCCATCAGTGTGCACGAAGGTCCAAGGGCCGCCGGGCGCAACGGGCATGGCCGCAGTGGAGTAGAGCGACGTTCGGTTCTTGAAGAGCCGAAGCCGGCCGTACAACACAGAGCCCCCATCGTTCCACTCGATGACGACATTCGGCGGAAACGGAAGCGCCGTCCCGACTCCATCGCTGGCTTTCCAGACTTCGAGAATTGCGTCCGCGAGGTCGTCGCCGAACGTGCCGCGGCGCTTGGGCGTGGTTTCCGCGTGGACGTCATGATCATCGTCCGCGATATCGCACTGGTAGGTCATCGACAAAATGCGCTCCGCGACCCGCACCACCGAGGTGGCTTTGACCTGCCTGGAGGCGATGGCGCAGAGAAGCCTCGCCGCTTCCATCGTCACGGCGCCACCGCCGGGCGGGCCGGATCTGATGGGCACGCGGTTGTTGTCCAGCATCGCGTTGATGGAAGTCCGGATTTCACGATGGTCACGCTCAAGAACGTCGCCGACTTCGCGTTGGAACTCGTCGGATCGGTACGCGTCGACGCGCGACGGCGCATCTACATAGCCAATCATGATTTTTCCGCCCCGGCGTCTTCCGCCGCGATCGGCGGATGGCCGCCTCCTCTAAAATCAAGTCGTCGGCGCATCGCGATAGTCCTCCCGTGGTTCAGTGGAATAAATATGGCGCTGAACTTTTAGAATGACAATAGTGACGCTGAACTCGCTTTCCGGATAGGTTAACTGAATGACGAATCTTGCCGGTAATGCGTCCCGAGCACGCAAGCTAACATCGATGCGCCTCGCCGACGTGGTGGCGGCGGCGCTAAACGAGGAGCCTGGCCGGATCAGGTTGCAGCTCAAGACACTCCGCCCGACAGGCGGCATCACTTTCAGCGGCTACGGGCGGGGTGCTGCCGAGATGACGGCGGCCGACGCGGCACGGCTCCTCATCGCCATCGCCGGCTCGCTGGCGGCAAAGCACGCAGCGGACGCGTTGGCCGCCTTCCGGAATCTTGAGCCGCTCGGGCCGAAAGGAAGGGGTCTGACGCTTGAAGATTTCCTCGCCGAGCATATGGATGCCCTCGCGAGGGGAGGCCTCCGCCCAGGGAGCGACTACTATGCCGTCGATCGGTCCTACGATCTGGCCGCGGAAGAGGGGCTAAAGCTGATCTGGTTCGCGGGACGCCAAGCCTCGTTGCCGCGGGCGGCGGTGGTGCGTTGGTTCCGGGCCGACGGAAAATCTGATGCGGCCGCCTTCGCGTCGGAGCCCATGCCGTTCCCCCTCGTCACCGAGTCGCGCCTTGCCCGGAGATTTCCGAGAAGCGGTCTGCTGCGCTCGGCAGTCGTTACCGCCCGGGCGCTCAGCGACATCGCCGGTGCGCTCTGAGTATCGGATCTGCCCGGAAGGATGGCATGTCATCCGCACAGAAGGCCCACCCAATTCAACTTTTGGTGGAACCCTACAGCGCGGCCGGACGGCACGGCTGCGAGCGGGTGGCGGACTGTCGTATGCCGTCCCGGTACGTCCATTGGACCGATAGGGCTCGCACGACAGACCGGAGCTGCCTTCCCAAATTGCCCACTCCGGCGCAGCCGTATCTAGCCCGTGCCAAGGCGGAGCCTGCATGTCGCGGCCAAGGAAACGCGGTCAAGGAGGTCTAGGGTGCGAGCGGAGCACCGCTGCTGTTTGTCCGGCGATACTTCCGTTTCAAGGATTCATATTTGCTCGTTCGGTCCGGTGACGGCTCACCTTCGGGCGCCCGCGAAACCGAAACGCCGTCCTCGCCCTCCACCGCTAAAATACCGACCCATCCGTAGCCGAACCAGTCCAGCACCTCGAGCAGGCGCTTCGCCGCATCTTCGTCTGCATCCGGCGACATCGCCAGGTAGAACTTGGAGAAGAAGGGGGCCAGCAACAAGGATACGCCGAGGTTCGTCTCGAGGTAGTCCCGGTTCATCTCGCTGTCCGGGAACAACACGTCGATTCCAGCCAGGACCGAGCCGTCGGCGCCGATCACTTCGTAGCCGGGCCGCCCGCCCACGAACAACAGCTGCGGCCTCCGCGTTACGGTGCTTCCTGTACCCCACAGCTTCGGAGCGCTCCGCATCAACGCGATCTCCACGATTCCCGCGTTGACGCTCCGACGCTGCCTGGCAATCACGCGGTTCGGGTCAAATCGCGCGAAAGGGGCGGCAAGCTGGGCCTGCAGTTCCCGTACCCGCGGCAGGTTGAGTTCGCCGCGTGCCAACCTCAAAAGGACGTCCGCTGCCTCGGCCTTCGGTATCGTCTTATGAAGCCGGACTGCGATCTCCTGAGCGTTGAACAATGGCGACAGGATTTCCTTCTCCGGCACGCCCATCTCGGCGGCGATCGTCCGGACCCGCGCGAGCAGTACCAAGTGGCGCTTCAGAATCTGCGGCGATAGCCCGGTAGCCTCCCGCGCCGCCGAAATCACGTGGGCTGCCTTACCGTCCTCCGCTGGCGTGCCGATTTCGTCCGACATCAGGCGAGCGATCTCGAACCAAGGCTTTTTGGCTTCCCTGGCTTCGGCCAGCATACGCTTGAAATGTTCCATTAACCTTGACCCCCGCCAGTATGACAGTTCTATTGAAGTAGTTGCGCTACTACTGATATAGACGACACCAACTACCGTCTAGGCGACGGAATCAGGTGCAGTGGCAAAGGTCAAACGAAATGACGAAAGAATCGCCCCTTTCTCCTAAAACGCTTGAGGACGTGCCGACCGCCGGCGGCGGTCGCACGCGTCCGCCCCATGGCCTCCACCAGTCGGTCGGCACCATGATTGCGACGATGCGCGGCAACCATATCGGGTCCACCCTGCGGCAGGCGACCGTCCGATGAGTGCGAATTACCAGAAGAAGAAGCGGGACGACCACCTGCCGCCCATCGACATTCACGACATCGGTCCGAAGCATCAGAAGAAAGTGCGTCGCACCTTCGTCGATGGCGAGGGCAAGCCACCCCTCGAGGTGTTGCGGGAGCTCGAAAAAGCGGGAATCGGAGGAAAGCCGCCTTACCTCGCGATCCGCGGTACCGCGAACGACCGCGGCCGAGCCATGATCGTCGTCCGACACAGCGCTACCGAGGACGAAGAGTCCACGGAGTGCGCTGCAGGCGACCTGACCGACCCGTACCAGAACGAGGACGCCAAGGCATACTTCGACAAGTACTGCGCACGGCTGCTTTTCAGGCTGCACGCCCGCTACGACCCGGCCTCGATCCGGTTCTCGACCCTGACCGAGAATTTTCTGCATCTCATCGATCCGAAGGGGGACGTGCCGGGAAACGACGAACTCAAGTCGATGATGGAGCGCGCGCACGGAAAGAAGACTCCGGCCGAGATCCACCGCGGGCACTGCAACTCGGCCAAGGAGATCCTCCTGTTCACCAAGGAGCGCCGACTCGGGTCCCTGACCAAGAACTTCGGCAAGGACTACATGCGCTTCGCCAAGAAGCCGGAGAACGCGGAAGCCGGTAAGAAAAAGAAGAAGGTGCCGAAGGACGGCACCATCGCCATCCGCCTGTCCTTCATGCGGGTGGCCTTCGAATGGTTTCGCAACGAGTTCCGGCCGCCTTTCCGGGTCGAGTTCGATACCCCCGACTATGAACTCGGAGAGGGCACGGACTTCGTCTGGGAGGAGGTCGCCCGCAGTTTGCTGTTCTGCCTCGGATACGTCTGGGACGGTCTCGGCTTCAAGACCCGCTGGGTCATGATCGGCGACGAATGGCATCTCGAGTTCGAGCGCACCCTGGAAGCCGACAAGAAACGCGGGGACCATAACACCCTCTTCGCGCCCGTCATCCGCTTGTTGCTCATCTACTGGTTCACCGGCACCCGGTTGAGCACCGTGCTCGGGCTCGGGTACCTCCCGATGCCGTGGCGCGGCTGGATCGACGTGGCGAGGGACTGGATCCACCGTAACGGGCGGAAGAGTCCGCAATACTACAACAAGCCTCGCGAAAATTCGCCGATGCTGCCCTGCGTGTCCGGGATGTTCGGCCGGTGGGAGGAGGACGACCGGCGCATGGCCACCGAACAGCGCTGGCCCTTGCGCATCGACGGAGGCTATTACGTGGTCCACAACGGCCGCGGCGGTCCGGCCGACGGGGCGGCGGAACTGGCGCGCGAGGCTCTGGCCGCTGTCGGCGTCGTCGGGCGCATCCACGACCACAAGGGGGGCGGCGTCACCGCGTATTGGCACGCGGGCTTCCCCCTGGGCCACATCGCCTTCTTCTTCGGAAACCGCGAGGATTCCCTGGACCGCGCCTACCGCAGTCTCAAGCGATCAGAGGCAGCGGTGAAGCGTCCGCGTCCCGAGCCTGAGAAGATGAAGCTCGGCGAGCTGATCGATCCGACCAAATCCCTGCCGCCGATGCGCCGCAGCGACCCGCTTCCGCCCCCGGGCCGCGTCGCCGCCGATCCGGACCGCCTGATCCGCAGCGAGCTTGAGCGCGCGATCGCCAAGGTGCTCCATGGGTAGGAAAGCCGCCCGTCGCAAGCCAGGGAAGCAGCGCCCACGCGCCGCACCCGATCCGTTGCAGACGCCCATGCCGACATTTGGCGACGTCGTCATGATGATCCAGCCGGAAATCCATGGCCCGTTCGGTGGCAGGGCCACCCACCTGATGGCAGCACAGGCGGCCCTTTTTTCGGCGCTCGCCTCCTGCGCGAGGATCGGTCCGGAGACGGCTGGCGGGCTCATGCTGGCGGAGGCGCTCTCCGGCAAGGTCGTTTTGGAGACGCGGCGCGGCCATGCCCGCCCCGTCGTCCTGTTGCCGGTGGTGCTGAAGGCCATCCGGAACTGCATCAAGCATCGACCGGTCGGGGCCGGACCCTGGCTCTTCGTGACATGCGAAGGAAAACAGCTGCACTGGTCGAACCTGGTGCGTTTCCTGACGCGTCTGGGACGCCGTTATGGATTCCGCGCCGGCAACATGACCGAGCGCCTGTTCGAGTTCTTCGATTCGTTTTTCGGGAGCCACGACGAGATCTTCGCCGTCGTGGCGCTCAGGCGCAGCAAGTCGCGCCGTCGAGAGCCGGACGTGGACAACGAGGGCGTTGAGGCTGCGGCACTCGACGAGGACCTGCTTCGCACCGTGATTGAAGATCATGGCCTGAGCGGTCCGGCGGGCCGATGGATCGGCGCACGCGGCATCACTGCCGCCGAGGCGACCACGCGTCTTTTCGAGGTCCGGCGCAAGCTGAAGACCGGCAACGCGGAGGCCCTGCGGATCGATCCCGTCTGCATCATGCTGGGTTCGCTGGAATGGCCGAAGAAGGGACAGAACAAGATGCGCAGGGAACTGGCCGACGAGCACTTCGTCCATCTGGAAGCGCTGCGGGCCGAAGGGCGCCTGACCACGGGAGACGAGGCCTTCCTCCTTCACACGACGAGCGATTGGATCAAGCATCGCAGGACGAAGCTTCGCCAGGCGGCCATGACCGACGAGGAACGGGCAACGGAGGCCGCCTGGACCGCCGAACTTCCCGGTCTCTACCTGTCCCGCCCGCGCGGCGAGACGCCCGACGAGTTCTGGAAGCGGATGCGGCCCCACGCGCCGGTGCCCGAGAGCTTCACCCGCATCGGTCTGGCCGGCGTCCTCAAGCGCGCCGGCGCGCTGGGACCCCGACCGCGCGGGCGCAAAGACGGACCGGTCGTGGCCATGTTTGGCTGAACCGGACGTCCTACCGGCACGGTGCCGTTTCCATGCGGGTGGGCGACATCGGTTCGCGTCTTCGGCCGACTTGGCGCAAATGGCGACCTCGAACGGATATGAAAGCCAACCGGTCCGCAGTTGTCGATGAAAACAAGGCCGCCTCAGTGGGCTGCCTCTTTCAGATAATACTCCTGGAATAGGTGAATTCCCGCTGGTGGCGGGTCGTCGACGAGTTGACCTGCAGTCGCTTCCCTTTCGACCATATGGAAGCTGCTTTTTCAGTTGCGAAACCCACGAAGCTCTCAAGCCTGCGGTATCGAAGGTCATAGGCATTGCGGACCGAGCTTGGAGCATTGCGTCGCTTGTGGACGCCGCCCTCGTTGTAAAACCCTAGCTACTCTTGAAAATAATCCCCGGATCGGCGCCGAATTGCGGTAATATAGGGTGGGTGACGATAGGACTTGAAATTCTAAGTTAGGTCAATAATATTGACCTAACTTTAATGGGCCTTGAACGTTTGTCCCGGTACCATGACCGAGCTGTAACCGGGAAGACACGGGGCCGCCATATTGGCCCCGTATCCATTGGTCCTATGGACATCCCGACCTGCTCCGCCGACAGTCCAGCGGCGGAAACTAGGGTAAGGCACCTTTAGTGGTACGGGGGAGCTACCTTCAATGAACGCACAAGCGCTACTTTCACATTTCAAAACGGGTCATACCCAGGTCAAAAAGCCGGCAAAAGATTTTCCGCCGGAAGCCTATGACTATGATGATCCAATAGACCCCGTTGTGGTTGCAGCCATTCAGGCTGAATCCGACATGAAGCTCGATAAACAGGAGTGGACTGTAGTCGAGCTGATAACTGATGACGGGCACCGATAAACCGGAATGGGTCTCCCGCCCGCCCCGTGTCGGTAACGTTGTAACCTGCCTTTACCCGAATGACCCTAAGCGACGCCTGCGGCCAGTTTTGGTTTTGGGCGTAGCTAAGGGCTCTGTCGATGGCTATGCCGTTCATGTCGCCTATGGCACCAAAAGCCTCGATAAGACTACGCGGGGCAAGATCGATTTAATCATTGAACTTGAAGCGGACATTGACGAGTGCGGGATGGCAGTTCCAACTCGTTTCGATCTCGAAAACACCGCGGCGCTCATGTGGGAGCCGCCGGACTTTGATTGCTGGAAAGGGCGGTACACTCCCGTTCTCGGATCTCTTCCAAAAAGCCAGCAAGTCGAATGCTCCTGGAAGCTCCAAGCCATTCAAGACAAGAAGCCTTAAACGCCCTCCGCGCTGGCCTACTTTGAATCTGGGAGTGGCCTAATTCGGCCAGCACCTCAAGGTCTTGGCGGCGCTGGGAGCGGACGTCCCGATCGCGGTCGATCCGAACAGCTTCCATGGACCCGGAATGATCGTGTCGCAGACGAAAACAGTCGACTAGACGGCATAGCCGTTAGAGATCAGGGTGGAACGGCGCGGCGGCGAGCCAATCGTTGATCGTAATCAGGCCGCCACTGGCATGGCCAACCAGCACGACCGGCCTATCCTCGACGATCCATGAATACATTGGCAAAACGATCGGCATTTGGATCGGCAAAATCGGCGGCAATTTACTTTGCGCCGGTCGTAAAATGACGTATTAACAGCATCTTGCAATCGAAATATTTTAATTTTGGATCGGCAAAATGACCGGTATTGCGCATATGGAGCCGATGCTTCCCGAAACGGATGCGGGTTTGACGGATCAGGTCCTCGACCTGGTTGCC
>JAPLPC010000463.1 GCA_026400425.1 Hyphomicrobiales bacterium
ATGGGCGATCAACCGCGGCGTCGCGCCATCGTCATGGCGATGCGCGATGGCAAGACGGCGGATTTTTCGCGCGGATTTTCCGATCGGCCGCAGGCGCGCGGCAGTCGTGAACTGGCCGGTACGTCGCTGCTCGATGGCTGGGGCGCCACCTGCTATCGTCGCGACGGATCGGCCAAGGCCGATGCCAGCTTTGCATCCTGGACCTGTGCCGAGGGATTGAGTTGCCAGCCGGTGAGCCGTGATGCGACGTCGCGCATCGGCATGTGTTTTGTGAAATGACAGGGTGAGGGCGATGAACGAGACCGACAAAGAGATCAAGCAACGCGACGCCGTCATCGCCGAGAACGAAACGGCCAGGCAGACCGGCAGCGCCGTCCGTCTCAGCGTCTGGGCGATCGTCGTCGCGGCTTTGCTGGGGCTCGGCCTGTTCGGATGGTTGCTGGCCAGATGAGTTCTTGTCCTTCTCCCCTTGTGGGAGAAGGTGGCTTCGCGAAGCGAAGACGGGTGAGGGGTCGCCCCATACGCCGGTGTACGTGGCAACCCCTCACCGGTCTGCGCGCCAAGAGGCGCGCATCCACCCTCTCCCACAAGGGGAGAGGCAAAAACATGAACTACTGCACCGCTCCCGCCGCCCGGAGCCCCTCGATCTGATGATCGTCATACCCCATGGCGCGCAGGATCTCGTCGCTGTGCTGGCCGAGCGAGGGCGGCAGACGCGGCTTGCGCTTGGTCTCGCCGCCGACCCAGATCGGGCTGTTGATGGTGAGGATGTCAGAATTCTCGAACGGCACCAGCACGTCGTTGTCCTTCATCTGCTGATCGTGCGGAATGTCGTCGAGAATGCCGACGAAGCCGAACACCAGGCCATTGCCGTCGAGGCGCTTGCGCCAGTCGGCGAAGTCGCGCTGTGCGAACACTTCATCGAGGATCTCGATCAGCGCGAGCGAATTGGCGTGGCGGTCCGGCTTGGTGATGAAGCGCGGATCGTCGCGCAATTCCTCGCGCTCGATGCATTTGGTGAAGGCCGGCCACATCTTGTCTTCGGCCAGCAGCGACAGCATGATCCAGCGGCCGTCGCGGCACTTGTAGTGATTGGTCACCGCATTGAGCGCCTCATGACGACCGCGGCGCTTCTCGAACGTTGCGCCGCACAGCTTCGCCTGCGCCAGCACACTCGACGACCACACGCCATTGGCCATCAGGTTGGATTTCACCTGGCAGCCCTTGCCGGTCTTCTCACGCTTGTAGAGCGCGGTGACGATGGCGCCGTACAGCGCCATGGCGCAGGGATGATCGCCCATGCCGGCCACCGAGCGCGCCGGAACCGTGTCCTCGTCGGCACGCACCAGATCCATCATGCCGGATCGCGCCCACCAGGCCGTGCTATCGAAGCCCGGCTTGTCCGCCTCGGCGCCCTTGTCGCCATAGCCGGTGAAGCAGGCATAGATCAGCCGGTCGTTGAGGGCGACGACATCATCATAGGCGATCTTCAGGCGCTTGCGCACCGGCGGCGGGAAATTGGTGATGAAGACGTCGGCTTCGGCGATCAGCTTGTACAGCACCTCGCGACCTTCGGGCTTGGCCAGATCGAGCGCCAGGCTGCGCTTGTTGCGGCTCTCCATCATCCACGCATAATTGTGCTCGCTCTTGGGATAACCGGGCAGGTTGGGCAGGTTACGATAGGGATCGCCGGCGCCGGGCGGCTCGATCTTGATGACGTCGGCGCCGAAGTCGGACAGCACGGTCGCGGCGGCCGGTGCGGCAATGAAGCTCGCGCAATCCAGAACCTTCAGCCCCTTGAACACACCGTCTTCCATCGCGTCACTCCCGCAGTTCTTGTTGTTGTGCCGGGCGGCGGAATTCAATTCCACCACGATTCCGGCTGCGCATTTGACCCATCTTGCATGGGGGATGCAACGGCCGGAAACGGGACGCTGAGCCGCCATGCGCTCGGCGTTGTGCGGGTGTCGCGGCGCGCCACGGGACAAATGCCGGCGCTTGGCATCAAACACGCCCTCGGCTAGTTTCGATGTTCACTTCGCGGGGGCGTGGGACAACGATGCCGGTTCGGAATTTTCATCGCAGCGCGCTGGCAGCGCTCGCTCTGTTCGGGCTGACGCAGGCATCGCCGGCCGCCGCCATCGAGATGTCACGCGAGGTCGCCGAACTCTACACATCGGTCTCGATCTATCCGCCGACGGCAGGTTCGATGACGGTCTGCTACGGCTTCGTGTGCCGGCGCCGGCACATCTTCGATTTCACCACCGCCGACCGCGCGGCGCTGGGCAAGATCATGGTGGCCGGCAAGGCATCGGCCGCCGCCGAACGCGCTGCCGTGCAGAAGGCCGTGATCTGGTGGGACCGCCGCGTCGGCCCGGTGCTCGGCACCGACAAGCGCATCGCCAATGCGGACTTCCGCTATTTCGACGACAAGCACAATTTCGATTGCTGGGATACGACGCGCAACGTTACCAGCCTGCTGCTGATCATGCAGGACTGGGGCATGTTCAAGCACCACAGCGTCGGCAACCCGCATTATCGCGGCAATGCGCTGGTGCTGCAGACCCCACACAACACCGCCGTGCTACGCGACCGCGCGACGGGGACGGACTGGACGGTGGATATGTGGACGCAAGCCTATGGGCAGCCCCCGGCCGTGATGCCGGTCACGCAATGGGCGAAGGAAAACTAGCGCGAAGGAAAATGAGCGCGAGAGAAATTGGCCCACTCTCTATGCCTGATCGGTAGCGCGTAGCGGCGCACCTCACGGCAACGGCCATACGAGCCGGCGCGGGAGGCGATGGAGATCGCCTCGCTCGACTTGCCGCTCCCCAGCGATCGACGAATTCGACATGCGCGCAAAAACATCCGCGCGATGCAGGCGTCATCGGGCCGCCGTGCCGAATGTCGTTCGCGACGATGCCGTGATCGATGATGTCCCAGCCGGCCAGCGTGGCCAGCGAACCCAACCACGCTGTCGCGTCTCGGTCCCGCTTGAAGTCCTGGACGGACTTGAAGTCCTGGACCGATCAGACCTTGAGATCTTCGGCCGAGGTCTTGCCGCGATTGGCGACTTCCTCGAACTCGATGGTCTGGCCTTCATTGAGCGACTGCAGACCCGCCTTCTGAACCGCAGAGATATGCACGAAAACGTCCTTGCCACCGTTCGCCGGCTGAATGAAGCCGTAGCCCTTGGTCGCGTTGAACCACTTCACTGTACCTTTAGGCATCACGTCGTCTCCGCGGGCTCTCATGCACGAACGGAATGACCTATCCCCGCCCATTGGTCGATCCGACCCGTGCAGCTTACGCGCGGGCAGCACAGCTTGACAGCACAAAGGGTGGGCGGCAATCGCGAATTTCGCGCCACTTCGAAATCGGTCGCGTGGTTTGGTCGCGCCCCCGGCAGTTTGACGCAGCAGCGGCGGCGGCGCCGATATGTAGTACGGACGCCATGCCGCAACGCACCGATACCAGCGATCAGGCTGGTGTCGCCTCGCCCGAGGTCAGCGATCGCAGCAGCCGCGGATCGGCAACGGCGCGTACCATTATGGGCGCATTGCGGCCCCGCACCGGCAAATCCAGCGCCGTCAGCGTGCCGGCGTCGATCGCCGCGCCGACGAAGATATCTGACGGGGTCGCCCAGTGCGGTGAACACCATGTGGTCGCGATAGCCGATATCGCCAACGATGACTTCGCCGCCGTGAATGCCTATGCCGAACTGCAGCGGCTGCGGCAGGTCGTGCTGCAGCGCTTGATTCAATTCGTCGATATTGTCGGCGATCTCGGCCGCCGCCGCGAGCGCCTGACGGCAGGCGGTCTGCGCATCGCAATCGAGCCCGAACAGCGCGAGCTCGCCGTCGCCGATGAACTGGTTCGGCTGGCCGCCGCAGGCGATCACCGCCTGCGAGACCGCTGCGAGGAAACGGTTGACGATGAAGACGGTGTCGTAAGGCAGCCGTTGCTCCGCCAGCAATGTGGAGCCGCGCATGTCCACGAACATGCAGACGAGATAGCGCTCCTGGCCGATCCGCGCCGGACGATGGCTGCGGCTGTGGCTGCCGGCCTGCGGCGCAAGCAACTGCACGAAAGCAAGGTCGGTGGTCGGATGCAGCTGGCAGGCGAGGCGGATCGCCGGATCGCCTTCGCCGCCGAGCCGGTCCAGCACGAAGCGCTCGCGCGCCGACGGCGCCGGCAGGGTCGTGACATCGCTGGTCACGCGGATGCGGCAGGTGGAGCAGCGCGCCCGGCCGCCGCAGACGCTGGCATGGGGCACCTTGTGGCGCAGGCTGGCTTCGAGCACGCTGAGCCCGACGGGCACGCGGACGGTGCGGCCGCCGCCATAAGCGAGGCTGATCATGCCGGCGCGCCGCTCCAGCACCAGGCGGATGCCGCGGGCGGCGAGCACGGCGAGCAGCAGCAAGGCATAGCCGATCAACAGATTGTCGGCGATGGCTGCCAGCGTCGTCTGCTGCGCCGGCGTGCCGAGCCGGTCCGGGCCCAGATTGGCGGCCCGCCATTGCGGTGACGCCATATCGGCGGCGACGATGCGCTGTCCCTGGAAAATGCCGAGCAGCGCCAGCGTCGGAATGAGCACGGCGGCGGCCAGCAGCCAGGGTGCCGCCGGCCTGAACCATGTCTTCAGGCGCAGCCAGAAATACAGGCCGATACAGCCATGGGTCCAGGCGACCACCACCACCGTATACATGGCCCAGCTGCGCAGCGGCGCGCCGAACCAGCCTGCGAACACCTGCGGATAGCTGCGATTGATGTCGTAGAGGTTTTCGCCGAGGCGCACGCCGACCACATGGCCGACGATCAGGGCGGGAATGCTGAGACCGAGCACCAGCTGCAGCGGCTCGATGGTTCTGCCGTGGAAATGGCGGCGCTGATACAGCGCCCACAGGCCGAGCGAGGCATGGATCAGCGCCGAGGCATAGAAGATCACGGCGATCGGAAAAAACTGCCAGATGCCGGCATGAACGGCGACGCCGGCCTGCAGCGCCGCCATCGAGATATTGCCGAGCGCGTGATTGATGAAGTGGCTGAGCACATAAGTGAACAGCACCAGCGCGCAAACCAGACGTATCTGGCGCAGGCCGATGCCGTTCCAGGCAGCGGTGGGCGAGGCGCGAAGCGGAACGGCAGTCGGAGACATTGCTGAAACCATGGATGGGGCATCGGACGGGTATCGCTTGGCCCATCCTATACGCGCCCGGCCAACAAGTTGACACCATGGCTGAGCGCCTCCAAAAGCCCGACATGACGTCTTTCGCTTCCGCTCCCCTCGCTCATCATGTCTCGCGCCGGTCGCTGGCCGCCATCGGCGCACTGCTGATCGCGCTGACCATCATGCGGCTGGTCTATGCCGGCCTGTTCGAGCTGCGCACCGACGAGGCCTATTACTGGACCTGGTCGAAAGAGAGCGTGCTGTCTTTCCTCGATCATCCGCCGATGATCGCGTGGTTCATCCGCCTCGGCACGGCGATCTTCGGCGACACGGCATTCGGCGCGCGCTTCGTCGGCATCGTCGCGATGGCCATCACGCAGTGTCTGCTGGCCGATATCGTCCGCCGCGTCACACAGGATCTGCGGGCTGTCGTAGTCACCGTGCTGATGACGGAAGCGGCGCTGTATTACGGCTTGCTGATGGCGAAGGTCGCGCCGGATGTGGCGATGATCCCGTTTGCGACGGCGATGTTGTGGGCGCTGGTGCGGCTGGCCGAAAGCCATGACGGCCGCTGGTGGCTGGCGGGGGGCCTGTTCGGCGGCCTTGCGCTGCTATCGAAGCTCACGGTGGTGCTCACCGTGCCGGCCATCCTCGTCTTCATGCTGGTGCCGGAGTGGCGGATGCGCTGGCTGAAAAGCCCGTATCCGTGGTTGGCAATCGTGATCGCGCTCGCGGTGTCGTCGCCGGTGCTGATCTGGAACGCGGCCCATGACTGGGCGTCGTTCAAATTCCAGTTCGTGCGGGTGACCGCGCCGCACGAATTGTCGCTGAGCACTTTCGGCGAGTTTTTCGGGCTGCAGTTCGCCCAGGTCGGCTTCGTGCTGTTTCCCGTGCTGCTGTCGGCCTGTGGACTGACGCTGATCCGCGGCCTGCGTCGGCGCGATCCGGTGTCGCTGCTGCTGTCGCTCAGCGTGTTGCTGCCGTTCGCGTATTTCCTGTGGCGGTCTCTGACGCTGCGGGTCGGCGACACCTGGCCGATGTTCATGTGGCCGCCGGCCATCGCGGTGGCCGCGATCAATGTCACCCGGCTTGCGGAAGACGGCTGGTCGGCCGCGACGGTGCGGGCGTCGTGGCGCTGGATCACGATATCGATCGCGGTCGGCATTCCCTTCGTGGTGCTGGCCTTCCTCTATTCGGTCGCCGCACCATGGAATCTGCTCGGCCGCAACGATCCGATCGGCACCGAGGCCGGTTATGATGCCCTCGCATCGCGCGCGGTGCAGGAGATGCAAGCCACCGGCGCCACCTGGATCGCCACCACGAACTACCGCGTCTATGCGATGTTGCGCTGGCACCTCAAAGACAGCGTGCCGGTCATCCAGATCAACGAACGCGCGCGTTTCCTCGGTTTCCGGGATCCCGGCATGAACGGCATCAAGGGTAAGCCAGGTCTGTATATCGCGCAGCCGGATGAGGCTGGCGCAATTCGCCACCAGGTGGCGCGGCACGCCGATGCGATCGTTGCAGATCGACAAACTCACCGGCTGGACGCCCGAGCTCAATCCCGCGCCGGATACACCGTTCTATCGCCCGCCATCGCTGGCTCTTCTCGTCGGCCGGATGAGCGCAGCGTAATCCGCCCCCCAAACCTGTAGGGTGGGCAAAGCGCAGCGTGCCCACCATCAACCGCTCATGAAGAAGGTGGGCAAGTGATCCGCCTCTCAGTGATCCGCCTCTCGACGATTCGCGCTCGGTTGAGCTTCGGCTTTGGACTGACGTTAGCGCTCCTGCTGCTCGCTGGGCTGTTTGCCGGCACCAATATGCAGCAACGGCCGTTCAAGATGCCCTCACCGAGACGTTGCGAGAGTTTGGCGGCGATGCCGTGGCCAAGCACTTGCTGAATCATGCTGTCGCTGGCCGCCATGCCGCCGGTGATGGCGAGATGGCTGATGGCGTGGCGCATCAAGGCGATCATGCCGAGCGCGCCGGGCCGGCCGCCATAGAGTTTGGCGAGCTGCCGCACCAGGCGGATCGCGGCGGCGAACACAAACAGCATATCCACCAGCGCCCGCGGCGAGATC
>JAPLPC010000630.1:0-14083 GCA_026400425.1 Hyphomicrobiales bacterium
CCGCCCGACAGTTCGTTGGGATAGCGGTCGGCTGCGTGCGAGAGCCCGGCAAGCGCAAGATACTCCCGCGCGATGCGGTTGCGCTCGTCTTTCGGTACGCCCCGCATCTTTGGCCCAAAGCCGACGTTTTCCAGAACTGTCTTCCAAGGAAACAGCGCGAAGGACTGAAAAACAACGCCGCGATCGGGCCCCGGTCCTTTGACCAGATTGCCATCGATCAGGATTTCGCCGCCCGTATAGGGGATAAATCCGGCGATCATGTTGAGAATGGTGGTCTTGCCACATCCGGAAGGACCGACGATGGACACGAACTCGCCCTGCTTCACCTCAAGCGAGACGTCGTGAACGGCTGTGACCTGCGATCCGGCATAGGGGTCGAAATAGGTTTTGCGCAGGTTTTTCAATGACAGTGTTTTCATGACGACGTAACCAAACCCCACCGCTGTCCCGTCGCCCGTTCGATTGGCGCGAGGATCCAGGCATCGACGATGTACCAGAGCGTTCCGAGAACAATCATGCCGAGCAGGATCTCGACCGTAGAGCCGGCACGGCGCGCATCGAACATCATGAATCCGATCCCGCTGGTGCCGACGATAATCTCCACCGCGATCAGCGCGCGCCAGCCATAGCCGAGACCGTTGCGCAGGCCGGTGATGATGTTCGGCAACGCGCCGGGCAGCGTCACTTCCCAAAGCACGCGCATCGGCGATGCCCCGAGGCTTTGCGCGGCCCGTGACAGATCGCGGTGCACCGACTGTACGCCCAGCACCGTGCTCAACACGATGGGAAACAGCACGGTGTAGACGATCACGAACGTCATCGTGGTCAGACCGAAGCCGAACCAGATCAGCAATATCGGCAGCCAGGCGATATCACCGATCGCCTGGAAAAATAAAAGAACCGGCCAGCAGATGCGGTGAGCCAATCGACTGGAGCCGATCAGGATGCCCAGCGGAATGCCAAGGACGACACCGATCACCGCGCCGAACATCAGCCGTATCAGACTGTCCTGCAAATAGTCCGGCAGCACCCCTTTATAAGTCAGGGTGATGAAGGCTCGCATGACGTCACTGGGCGCCGGAAAGAAGGCACGCGGAAACAGGCCGGAATTGGCGACGATGCTCCAGATCGCCACCACCGGAATAAACGGCACGATGGTCGCGATGATGGGCCAGCGATGGGTGCTGCGGACGTAGCCGCTCCAGAATTTCAGGGCAATGTTCATGTGCGCCTCACCATGCCCCAACGCTCGATGGTTGCGCGCTCCAGAGGAACGAGCAGCAATCGGTCGATGAGCAGCCACAACAAGCCGATGACGATCATGCCGAGGACGATCACCTCGGTCCGGTAGAAGTCCCGGGCGACGAACAGCATGTAACCAAGACCCACATTGGTCGCGATCATTTCCGCTGCGATCAGACCACGCCAGGCGAAGCCGAGGCCGGTACGCACGCCTGTGACGATATTTGGCAGTGCTCCCGGCAACAGCACCTCGGTCAGCATCGCCCATCGCCCCGCTCCAAGCGAAGCAGCCGCGTTGCGCACCGTTTTCGGGATCGTCGAAACCCCGAGCAACGTGTTGTAGGCCACCACGAAGAAGACTGCGTTGAAGATCACGAAGATGATGGCGCCGAATCCGTAGCCGAACCACAAGGTCGCGATGGGAATCCAGGCTATCCCAGCAAGGACGGAAAAGAATCGAAACAGCGGCGTCAGGAAAGCCGAGACAGTCGGACTGACACCCATAGCGATGCCGAGCGGCACCGCCGTTACCACGCCAATCAACGTGCCAAGGCCCACGCGAAGCATGCTGGCGCCGATGTGACGAATGAGGGAGCCGTCTTTGATGCTTGCAACGGCTGCTTCGCCGACCGACCCAACCGACGGAAATATCCGCGGATTGACATTGAAGAGTGGAACGACGATCGCCCAGATTGCGACCAAAGCCAGCAACGGCGCGACGAACAGCGCAGCACCGAGTGCCGCGTTCATGCCTCGCCAGGCCACCCGTGGCTTCAATCTTTGATCGGGCGTAACCAGCACGCGACCTCCCTGTGACCAGCGTTCTGGCCTTCTTTTTCCCTGCAGGGCTTGAAGCCTGCAGTCTAGTCGATCGAGCGACGTTGACGGGCTGTGGCTATTCGCCCCGCCGTCAAGTCACGTCACCGCATATCCGCCGTCGATCACCAGGATCGTTCCAGTAACGAAAGTTGCCGTCGGCGAACACAGATAGAGCACACCACCGAGCAAGTCCGATGGTTTGCCCCAACGCCCCAGCGGCGTACGCCCAAGGATGACCTGGCTGCGCTCCGGGCTGGCTTGCAGATCCGTCGTCAGCGGCGTGGCAATCCAGCCGGGTGCGATCGCGTTGACGCGAATACCATCATTTGCATAGGCGATTGCTAGCGACTTTGTCAGTTGGGCAATGCCGCCCTTGCTTGCGGCGTAGCCGGGAACAAGTCCGCCGCCGAAGAATGACAACATGGACGCCAGATTGACGATCGACCCTTTCGAGTGCGCCAGCAGAGGGCGCGCAGCCGCGCACATCCGCATCGTGCCGTTGAGATTGATATCGACAACGGACTGAAATACTTCAGGGTCAAGCTCCTCGCTACGGCGTATGACGCCGGCGCAATTGACTATGACATCAAGGGTTTCAAGGGATCCAACCAGCGCCTTGACGGCGCTGTCATCACGAACGTCCAATTGTTCGGATCGTGCCTTGCTGAGGACAGGATCGGCGTTGGCCTGGTCGATTTCAGCGCGGTTCACACCGGTCGCGATCACCTCAGCACCGGCTTCGATGAAGCCGCGCGCAAGCCCGGCGCCAATCCCCGATGTGCCGCCTGCCACGAGAACACGTTTACCCGCGTACCAGATCGAGGCCCAGGCAGCCGACGGAGCGTCTTCGACCATGCTTAACCCGCCCGCCATCAGCGCACGAACTGATCGACGTAGTCGCGGCCGAGGCCAACCGACTCATAGTGGGCACGACACATGTCGAGTTTCGTGAAAACGTCCTCATAGCCGACGTGCTTGTTGTCGTCGTCGAGATAGACCATGGAGCCCTGGATATTGAAGAACGTGATCATCTCCGAAACATCCTTGGGCACGACCAGAGTGTGAATCTCCCCCGGGGGCTCGAACACGTAGGAGCCCTCGGTCGCCACCCAGTCATGTTCACGATAGAACCACTTGCCCTTCAACACGAAACCATGAACCGGATTGGGATGCAGATGACGTGAGAGCACGCCAGCTCGGCGGACTCTCAATAGGTTACACCACTGGCCTTGCCGCGTGTTGAGCATCAATGGACGAAACCAGACATCCGGCGCCTGCGGCACCCAGACGCGCTCATCCTCGGGGATCGCAACGACGGCGATTTCGGGCGAGGCAAGCACATGCGCCGAGCCTTTCATGTCACGATACATCGCGCTTCCTCCTTTTCGGCGGGGCCGCTGATTTGCGCGTCTTGCCATCAAGGCTTGCGCCAGAACGCCGCTTTGAAAGCTTGAACTCCGTGTAATTGAGGACGCGCTCCATCGCGGCCTTTGCTTCTTTCGCGTCGCCCGAGGCGATGGCACGGGCCGCGATGGCGTGGTTCGGCAAATTGTCTTCGAACCAACCTGAGCTGCCGACCGCCACGACGAAGACAGCGCTCAAGATCGTATCGATCGCCCCGCGGAAGCCCTGAAGTACGGGATTGTGGGTGGCATCCAGGATGGCAAGGTGGAATGCTTTGTCGGCCGTGATCGCGCTTGCCTGATCATGCGACGTCTCCATGGCAACAAGCGCGGCCTCGATGCGAGCCCTGTCCTGCTTCGTACTTCTGACAGCCGCCAGTGCCGCGGCGGCCGGCTCGATGATCAACCGCACCTCTTGAATGGCCAGCAGAAGGCCCCGGTCCGGCTCGGCGTCATCGACCAGCCACCCCAGCACATCCCTGTCGAGAAGACTCCAATCACGCCGCGGGGTCACGGTCGTGCCGTAACGCGGACGAACGCTGACCATTCCTTTGGCGGCGAGCGTTTTGATTGCTTCGCGGATCACGCCGCGGCCAACACCGAACCGAGCTTCGAGATCCGGCTCCGGAGGAAGTGTCGCGCCCGCGGGAATGATGTCGTGCGCAATTTCACGACCAAGCGTCGTGAGAACCGCGGCAATGCGGCCAGGCTTGGTTCGTCGCTCCAATGGCTTGGCTGGAGTTTTTGTCAAAGCGCTCGCTCGTTGCCTGTTGCTCCAACGCGTATGTCACGAAACCCCGGCTATTGCAATCATCCGATGTTTATCATCAGATGATTGGGGACGGGCGCAACGGCTTGGCTCGTATAGCGCCGGGCGCGTCGACGCGGCGCGCGCGGCATCGTGCACTGCACACATGCGATACAAATAAGACGGAGACAGGGATGGAAAAGATCGGGTTTATCGGGCTGGGGCGGATGGGACGACCGATGGCCTCCAACCTCTGCCGCAAGGGCTTTCGCCTGACGGTCAACGACATAAATCCCGATGCGGTGGCCGAGCTGGAGTTGCTCCAGGCCAGCAGCGCATCCACAGTCGCCGAAGTGTCGGAGAGGTCTGATATCATCGTCACGATGCTGCCGAACTCGGCGATCGTTGACGATGTGGTTTCTCGCCCCGATGGAATTCTCGCGCACGCGCGCCCCGGCTCGCTCATCCTGGATATGAGCACGATCGATCCCGGAACGACTGAGCAACTTGCAAACGCTGCGGCCGCAAAGAACATCGCCTTTGTCGATGCACCAGTCGGTCGCCTCGCCAGCCATGCAGATCGCGGCGAATCCCTCTTCATGGTGGGCGGTTCGGTCAAGGATTTCGAACGCGTCAAACCGCTGCTGGAAGCGATGGGGACCACGATCTACCATTGCGGCGACGTGGGCAGCGGCACAAAGACCAAGATCGTCAACAATTTCCTGGCTGTAGCCTCCTGCCAGATGAATGCCGAGGCTCTTGCCCTGTCACAACGTTTTGGGCTCGATCTGGAGCGCACATTGGACGTGCTTTACGGCACCACCGCCGTCAACGGTCAGCTCAAGATCAACTGGCCGTCGAAGGTTCTGATCGACGACATCGAGCCCGGTTTCACGATCGATCTCGCGCATAAGGATCTGACCCTCGTGGTTGACACAGCCAACGCGGTCAAAGTTCCGATGCCCATGGCCGCAGCGGCCCGAGAAGCATTCAGTACGGCCAGATCACGAGGGTTTGGGGGCAAGGATTTCTCCGCCATGGTCGATGCCCTTTGCGATGTCGCCGGAATCGCGAAGCCTCGTTTGAAGCCAAGATAATGCGATGCGGTGGCTGCCCAGTCAGGCCTCAGGAGGCTAGCTGATCTCGCGCTCCAGAGCTCTCAAACGGATCAGGTTGGACGCCGCATCGGCGATGGTGCCGAGTGCTTCCCGTTCATTTGCGCTCAATCGTCTCGGCTTCACATCAATCACGCATGTCGATCCCAGAGCAAAGCCGAGAGGATCGCGAACGGGCGCGCCGGCATAGAACCGAAAGCCGTAGGGCTGGGCTATCGTCGGGTTCTGCGAAAACCGAGGCGCCTTCGACAGATCTTCGATGACAGTCAGTTCATTGGCAACCAGCGTTTCGTTGCAGAACGCCCAGTCACGCGGCGTCGCGGATCCATCAAAACCGGTTCGCGACTTGAACCACTGCTCGTCCTGCGTCACGAGGGTGAACATCGCGATCGGCGCCCGAATGGCATGGGCTGCCAACCGGACCAGTCGATCGAAACCTGGATCAGGCGCGGATTCAAGCAATCCCGAGTCTCTCACGGCCGCCAAACGGGCGCGTTCGTTCCAAGGCGTTCGAAATGCAAAACCGGCATCGCTATGCGCGGTCTTCATCAACTGCTCGACGATGGCCGCGCTTGTCGCAGCGACATCGGGCAACATCTTGAGCTGGAGTCGCTGCGGCCCGCGCGAGACGGGCGTATCGGATCCCGTCCGCGCGAGACTGACGATCGTCGTTTGTGCAAGACGACCGTCTTTCAGGAGCGAGGCAACAAGCCTTTTCCGGTCACCCTCGTCGGCATCTTCGACAACGATCAGCATCGGCGGCGTAAGGGCGAGCCACTCACGGACCTGTTGGTCCCCCTCCGCGATCTGAAGGAGCAAGCCCAGCCCGGGAAGACCCGCGCTACGCCACCCGTCGCCACGCCCCTTGCCCGCCCAGATGATCGCATGGGCCCTTACGCCTGATGGCTGCTGCACGGGACGGTCGATCAGATCGAGCACAGCCTGGCGCGGTATCCGCCGATGCCCACCCGGGGTTTTCCAAGAAGGGAGCTGCCCGCTTTCGACCCAAAGCTGAGCGGTACGGGTCGATATGCCCAGCAATTGAGCCGCCGCCGCCGTCGTCAGAATATCTTTCACATCATCATCCACTGTGCGGACCCATACATAATCGGGAATGCCTAATTCGCAATAAAATGGAGCTCGAGGGTCAACAGAAGTGCGATTGGAGCGCAATATCCGCACCCATGGCACCGGCTCGCCAGCCCCCCTGTCGACTCCCAGGCACAACAGGCTCAAATGGGGCCTGTGAGAGGGCCGTAAGACCGCTGATAAAGGCGCCCGCCCGCAAAACGCAACAGCGCATTTCGCAATCTGCGGGGGAAGCGACGCATCTTGTCACGGGCAGCACACTGCCGATGAACCCAGTCGACGCGCTTTTTGCGGCGCGCTTCGTATCGCAGGAGCGCGGTGTCGATGCACAACGTCTCCGCCAGTTCATGGGCCAGAACAATGGCATCTTCGACCGCCATGCTGGCACCCTGAGCCATGCTGGGCGGCGATGCGTGCGCTGCGTCGCCCACAAGGGCGACCCGATTCCGGCACCAGTTGTTCAACTGCAGGCTCACCAGTTCTCCATAGTGCCCCCGTGCCTTCGCGCACAGGTCGAGAACGGGATAGAGGGGACCTGCGATATCCTGAAACAATGGCTTCAGAGGTGTCGATGGCGAGTAGATCTTGCGATGCGCGTCGTCGGCCAACAAATCAGCATAGACGTACATTTCAGACGAGGACACCGGCTTGGCGAGAAGACTGTTCGTAGTGCCAAGCATCAATGTCCAATCATTGATGTTGCAGATGTTCGGCACGATAAAGCGCCAGCACACGTTTCCCACATAAACGGGCGATGCGGCGTCGGGGAAGATAGACTCGCGTACCGTGGAATTGACGCCGTCGGCGCCGATGACCAGATCATACTGTTCCACGTCACCGTCCTGAAATGCCACGCGACTACAGTAGCGATCGCTGCTGATATTCAGGATACGCCGGTGCTGAATGACACTGTCATCCACCCCTTCCTTGAGCAGATCCCAGAGCGCCGAACGCTTCATGGATCGACACGGTGCGACATCGCCCCAGAATGAATTCGTATCGATTTCATTCAGCAGATTACCGCCTTCATCGAAGAAGCGCTGGTAAGCTATCGGATGCGAGATATCCAAAAGCGCGTCGCGCAGCCCGAGTTCACCGAGCGCTCTCACCCCATTGCCGGGGAGAAAAAGCGCTGCGCCACCGACGCCGGCAAAGCTGTTGCGCTCGACAATCCGGGCCTGGAAGCCCCGCTGAGACAGAGCGCGATGCATTGCCAGTCCGGCAATGCCGGCCCCTACGATAAGTATACGCATTTGATTGGTCCGATACATTGATTTGCAATCGAGCTCTCCGCAGAGTTTTCGATTGGAGGCGTGATGAGTGCATGCAGGAAGATTGCAGCGAGGCGGGGTCGGCTTCTGGGCTGCACTGCGCTCCGGTTCGAACGACCCGCGCACGCGCTTCATCAGCCGGCTAATCGCTTCGCCTTCCCGTCAGCTCTTTCAGGAACTCGGACAGCAGGCGATTGACGATATGGCGGACCTCCCAGAACGGAGAATGGGTGGCATGTGGAATGCGGAAGCATTTTTTCCGCCAATGGTTGCCATAGGGAACACCATCGACGTAATCGAGATCGATGATTGCGTCATTCGCGCCGTTGACGATGGCGGTCGGCACCTTCGTTAGTTCGATCACCGCGCGTTGATGGACGCCTGCGCCCTTGCTTGCAGCGGCAAACAGCTTGCTTCTGAATTCTCAATCGGCGCGCTCGATGGCCCTCTCGTCGAAACGTATGGTAGCGTTCATATTCGTTCCCTGTAATCACCTTGTGCCATCACTGGCGAACAAGGGGCTGATCATGTTCACTGGGGAAGTCGTGGCGCGCTGCGACTGGCGCCACGACACGATGTTTTTGGCTGGCTCAGTTAAGTCAGCCGAGTGCCTGCGTCGCTTGGCGTATGCGACAAGCCATGCTGCTGCCGGATCATGTCGGCAGCCCGCTCTCCAATGACGACACATGGCGCCATCGTGTTTCCGGTCGTGATGCGCGGCATGATCGAGGCATCGGCGACGCGTAGGCCGTCGATGCCGTAGACTTTGAGTTCGCGATCGACCACCGACATGCTGTCGCGTCCCATCTTCGCCGTACAGGACTGGTGCCAATAGGTGACCGCCGACTTGCGGATGAAATCGATCAACCCCGCACGGTCGCGTGGACCCGGGGCTGTCTCGCTCTGGATGAGCGGGACGAAGGCCTCGTTGTTGCCGACCTCGCGGCACAGTTCTACGGCGGCGATTGCACCCGCCAGGTCCTCGGGCGCGCTCAGTGCGTTCGGCTCGATGAGAATGGGATCGGTATGGTCGGGTCCGGAGAGCCGCAAGCGGCCACGGCTTTTTGGTTGGGCAAGCCCAGCGAACATCGTCCAACCATGCTCCGGAGTCGCAACCTCCGCCTCGGCTGGCGACGGCACCGCGAATTCGAGCTGGCACTGAACGATATCCGGCTGAAGCAGCCGGGAATCGCTTTTCCAGTAAAGCGTCGCTTCGCAGCCCCCGCCGCCGACGTTTTCGGGCTTGCGATAGGCCCAGGTGCAGCCGAAGGCGAGATGATCCTGATGGTTGCGGCCGACGCCGGGCAGATGCTGGACGACGGCGATGCCGTGGGCCTTCAACTCATCTTGCGGGCCAATGCCCGACTGCATCAGGACCTTGGGCGTATGGACGGCACCGAGCGACAGCACCGTCTCGCATCGTGCGCGAAACTGCCGGTGCTCGCCATTGACCAGGGCTTCGACGCCGATGACCTTCTTGCCATCGAACAGCAGCCGCGTGACCAGCGCATTGGTCAACACGGTGAGATTCGATCGCGCCATCGCAGGGTGGGCGTATGAGCGAAACACCGACTCGCGCTTGCCATCGCGAATGCGCAGTTCGGCGATCGACGCGCCTCCTGCACTCTCCATCATCTCGCCATTGGGGCTGTCGAAGACCGGAATGCCCATGAGCCCGGCGGCACTCACAAGAGCGCGCGCGATTGGCTGCGGCGCGTCCGGCTGCGCCACATAGACCGGGCCGCCGCTTCCGCGTCGCATAGCATCCGGCGCACCGCGCCAGTCCTCGATCCGGCGATAGTAGTCGAGCACGGACTTGTAGCCCCATGCTTCATCGCCCGCCTCCGCCGCGAAGTGATCCCAGTCTTCCTTGTGGCCACGCGCCCACACCATCACGTTGATGCTCGAGCCACCGCCGAGGCCTTTGCCCATGCTGAGCGGCAACCGTCGGCCGCCAAGGCCTGCTGCGGGCTCGCCCATAAATCCCCAGTCGCGCGCACTGCCGAGATTGCTCGGCCACATCGACGGCTCCGACACAGCGTCGCAATTGTTGTCGCCTCCGGCTTCGAGCAGCAGCACGCGCGCGCTGCCGTCTTCAGCGAGTCTGGCCGCAACGACCGATCCGCTGGATCCGGCGCCGCAGACGATGAAGTCGAATGCGTCGCCGGTTTCTGTCGTGAGAGCAGCGCTGCCTGGTGTTGCCTGGTGGAACTGGGTGAGCCGCGTTGTGTCGTTCATGTGATTGACCTCCGTCGATGAGCAAGGGTTGACGAGGTCCGCCTGATAGAGGGCTTTGGTTTCATATTCAACAATATTATCAAATATATCATATTTTAGCTGAGGACTACCGAACCTCAGTTGTCCGCCAAGAAACGCAGCGCAGCCATTCAACGCACTGATATTATTATGTAATTCTTCAAACGTTGGATGTGGGCGCGCACTGGACGCTATCGGCCGTCCTCAAAACTTTTTCGTGATCCGTCGTGCTTGATGCGTAATTGTCGGTGGAGCCGCATACGCGCGTAGTGTCTCACGCCGCTCTCCGCCTGTATTGGGCTGCGTCAGGGGAAGCGCATGCTTGGCCGAAACCGTAGGCACGTCGGCGCCAATCCGCTTCGCCATCTGTTGCAGCATTGTCAGGTCGAAGGCGCTGTCCTCGGTGGCGATAAGCTTCACACGGTTGGGACGGTGCCGCCGTCGATGACGAACTCGGCGCCGTGGATCGCAGCGGCGCGATCCGACGCCAGGTAGGCGATGAGGTCGGCGACTTCATGGGGGTCGGCCGGACGCCCGATCGGGATTCCGCCCAGGCTGTCGAGCACGACCTGCCGCGCCTCCTCCATCGTGCCACCGTTTGCGGCCTGCAGACGCTTCAACAGGTCAACGGACGACTCGGTCATGATCCAGCCGGGGGAGACCACATTCACCCTTACGCCCTTGGGCCCGACTTCCTTCGACACGGACTTGCTGTAGGTCTTGAGTGCGGCCTTGGCCGCCGCATAGGCGGTGGTTGCCTCAGGAAGAGGAAGCACCGACTGGATGGAGGTCACGTGCACCACCGAACCGCGGCCGCGTTCGATCATCTGCGGAATCAGCAGACGATCAAGGCGAACGGTCGCCAAGAGATTGAGATTGAGTTCGGCCAACCAATGGTCGTCGGTCAGGGCAGCGAAGCCGCCACCCGGTGCCGAGGATCCACCGATAATGTGAGCCAGAATATCAATGCCGCCAAGGCGCTCGAGCGCTGCCTTGGCGAGGGCCTGCCCGCCCTCGGCCGTGGTCAGGTCCGCCTGGACGAACACGACGCCGTCGATGGGCTCTGGAACTCCGCGTGCAGCGGTGATCACCCGGGCGCCGCCAGCCAGGAACCGATCAACGGTGGCGCGGCCCGCCCCCTTCGTGCCACCACTGACGAGCACGCGCTTTCCCGAGAACTCGGTCGGATCAGACTTGATGATCATGAGGTGATCTCCAGGCTCTTGATGGCGTCGTTCTCGAGGGTGAAACGATAGGTGAACCGGATCGGGCTGCCCTTGAAGTCACCATGGGCAGGGCCTGCGACCACCACCTGACCGTCCTCATGGCGAAGGGTGTCCGGCGTGAAGATCGCCTTGGCGCCGATCACCGCTTCCTCGAACAAGGTCTGCAGTTCGGCGCGGCCGTTGTGACGGCTTCCGTTGTCGAGAACGACAGCATCCGCCGCAAATGGCCTCAGCATGCCAACCAGATCGAGTTGGGCGTTCGCCGCGACATAGTCGGCTATGGGTCTGGGTAGTGTCGGTGCCATGTGAGTGCCTCTTCTGCATGTTGAGCGTTCGGTCTCGTTCTCTCGACGCCATGAAAATCCGCTCGACTGAACGCCGATCTTCGATCAGGCCAGGCTGTGTGGCAGCGACGCCGAACGAACGAGAATTAGCAGTCGACGATTGATGCGATAAGTGGGACAAACCGGGATGAGGAATGGCATGGAACGGGATAATGGAGCGCTCTGGTCTGAACGATTTTGAAGCGGTGATCGCGATCGCCCGACGAGGCAGTTTTCGGGCCGCGGCGATCGATCTCGGCATGTCGACAACCGCCCTGAGCCATACGATCGGCAAACTCGAAGAACGCCTTGGCGTCCGCCTATTCAACAGAACGACCCGCAGTGTGTCGGTCACAGACGCCGGCAGATTGTTCGTCGAACAGGTGGGTCCGGCCCTGCTCGATCTTCATGGCGCATTGGACGTGGTGCGCTCGCAGCGCGCGACACCGGCGGGCACGATCAGGATCAATGCCGCGCCATTCGCCGCCTGCGAGATCATATCGCCATTGGTGATCGAGTTTCTTCGCCGTTTTCCGGACATGCATGTCGATCTGGTCACGGAAGGACGGTTGGTCGATGTCGTCGCCGACGGCTTCGATCTGGGCGTCCGCGTGGCGCATCTTGTGCCCAGCGACATGATCACCGTCTCGCTGGGGCGTGCACAGCGATATGCCGTCGTCGCAACACAAGATTATTTGAAGCGCCATGGCCGGCCGCGCGTGCCGCCGGATCTTTTGAGCCACGAATGCATCCGGGTTCGCCTTCCCGATGGCGCACTGTTCCGCTGGCGGTTTGAAAAGGACGGCGAGGCCATTCAGATCGATGCGCCTGGCCGCCTGACGCTGGACGAAGTGAACCTGTCACGGATTGCCGTCGCCGAAAGCATTGGTATCGGCTACTTCATGGAGCAGAGCGTGATGACAGACATAGAGACAAATCGTTTTGTCCGTTTGCTGGAAGACTGGACGCCTGCGTTCTCCGGACTTTGCTTGTACTATCCCGGGCGCCGTCATCCGTCGGCTGGATTGAAGGCATTCCTTGCTCTGGCGCGCGAGATGGCCAGCGCGGCAGCTCAAGATAACTAAACAGCGCTGAGACCAAATGTGAATCTCGCAAAGTCCGCTTTGCGCCATGACCCGTTCAAAAGCGATTGAAACAAAATCGATAGCCATTGCTTATCGTGCGGCAGTTCGGCGACCGCCTTTTCGTTCGTATCTGCACACGTCGCATCGTCAGTTGTCCGACATAGCCGAGAAACGGTGGAGCCCGGTGTGTCCCAGTCATTGCCGCCCATTTATTTCGAAGACATGTTTGCGAATAATCCGGATCCGTGGTCGTTCGAAACCAGTGTCTACGAGGCCGAAAAATTCGAGGCCAGCATCGCGGCACTGGACGGCAGGGCCTATGACCGCGCGCTGGAAGTCGGCTGCGCCAACGGCGTGCTCACACAGCGTTTGATTCCTTGGTGCAGGCGGTTGCTGTCGGTCGATGTCAGCGTCTCCGCCCTGCCGTCAGCGCCTCGGCGCAATCTCGCCGCCGACAATGTCGAATTCGTCAACATGGTGTATCCGACGCAGACGCCGGACACCCAGTTCGACCTGATCGTGATGTCCGAGGTGGTTTATTACTGGAGCGCGGCCGATATCGCAGCCGCTGGCGCGTGGATCGCCGGCCATCTCGACCGCGGAGGCGATCTCCTGCTGGTGCATTGGATCGGCAGTACCGACTATCCGCAGACCGGTGACGGCGCCGTGCAGCTGTTGCGCGCAGCGATGCCCGCCATGACGGTGGTCCGCGCCACCAGGCATGAGAAATATCGCCTCGATCTGTGGCGCCGTCCATGATCAACCTCAGCGTTGTCACCCTCGTTCGCAATCGCTCGCGGCATCTGCAACGGCTCATCGCAGGCCTGTCGGCGGGCAATGCAGTGCCGCGGGAGCTGGTCGTGGTCGATATGAGCGACGAGCCAGTGGCCTTGCCGCCACTCGCATTTCCGGCACGGCGTATCGAACTCAAAAGCGATCATTTGGCGCTCGCGGCTGCGCGCAACGCCGGCGCTCGCGCCAGCAGCGGACAGCGCCTGCTGTTTCTCGACGTCGATTGCATTCCGCGACAGAACCTGATCGCAACTATGGACGAAGCGCTGACCGAGCGCGACGCATTGATCTGCCCAGAGGTGCGCTACCTTGGGCCGGAGGGGGCGGACCTGATCGACGATGACGCGCTCGACCGCGCGTCGATCCGTCATCCGGTCCGCAGCTTTCCTGACGCTGGATTTCGCATCGAGCACAATGCCGGCCTGTTCTGGTCGCTGGCCTTCGGCATCCGGCGGGCGCGGTTCGACGCTGCTGTTCATGAGCGGCACCGGCGCATTCCACCAGCATCACGGCGTCATCTCGCCGCCGCTGCAGCATTTGACCGACATCGTCAGCAATGCCCAGCGCTTCCACGACCGCTGGGGAATCTGGCCGATGGATGGATGGTTAAATCAATTCGCAGCGATGGGGCTGGTCGCCTTCGACGAGAGCAAATTGGAACTGTTGCGTCAGCCGACAGCCTCGGAGATGCAAGCCGCGACACAACCGACGTCG